>JASHQJ010000264.1 GCA_030037595.1 Candidatus Binataceae bacterium | reverse complement strand
CGGCGCGATCTTCCACACCTACTCATCGTACGGCCGCGGCGATGAACGCGGACTCGGCGCGTACATGTTCCTCGACATCGCGCCGAAGGGGCGCAACGAGACAGGGGCCAACGGCAATCTGACCGACTGGGTGCGCCGCCACGACCAGTACCAGGAGGCCAAGCGGTCATGAACGGATGCTGCGGAGAATCCGCGCACGTGACAGAAGCCGCACCGCGGGTGGATACCTTGCGTCGCCTTCGCGAGCTCGCCCGCTGGATCGCACCGGGTGTGGCGCTCGCGATAATGCCGAAGTGTCCGGCTTGCATCGCCGCATATATCGCGCTCGCGAGCGGAATCGGCGTTTCGCTGGCGACGGCGGCTCAAATCCGCATCGTTTTGATCGCGGTGTGCGTGGCGGCGCTGGCATTCGCCACTGCGCGCCGATTCGCTCAATTTGCGGGATCGGGGCACGCAGCTCCAAATCGGAGTAACTGACAATTGACAATATGGCCACTGATCAACTCAGCAACACTTTTGCCGCGCTTTCCGATCCGACCCGGCGCGCAATTCTGGCTCGCCTCGCGCTGGGTGAGACTTCTGTGACCGAGCTCGCCCAACCGTTCGAGATGAGCATGCCCGCCATCTCCAAGCATCTGAAGGTGCTCGAGCGCGCCGGCCTGATTGCGCGCGGCCGAGATGCGCAGTGGCGCCCCTGCCGGCTCAAGCCCCAACCACTCAAGGACGCAGCCGAATGGCTCGAACATTATCGCCGTTTCTGGGAACAGAGCTTCGATCGGCTCGAGGAATATCTACGCGAGATGCAGGCGAAGGAGCGCAAAGATGCCCGCAAGAAGTGACGCAGTCCGCCACTACTCGACCGCCGCGGAACTCGCGGCCGCGCTCCGCGAAAGACGCGTGTCATCAGCAGAACTCGTCGATCGATCTATCGCGCGCATCGAGAGTCTCGACGGCAAGCTCAACGCCGTGGTGGTGCGCGATTTCGATCGCGCCCGCAGAGCGGCTCTGGAAGCAGACAAGGCGCTCGCTCGCGGCGAGCACCGTCCATTGCTCGGCGTGCCGATGACCGTGAAGGAGGCCTTCAATGTAGCCGGTCTGCCGACGAGCTGGTGTCTCCCTGCGATGGAGAACCTTCGCGCGAGCGAGGACACGATCGCGATCGGCAGATTGAAGAGTGCCGGCGCAATCGTTCTCGGAAAGACCAACGTCCCTTTCATGCTGGCCGATTGGCAGAGCACCAACCAAATCTATGGCGTCACCAACAATCCGTGGGACTTGAAGCGCACTCCCGGCGGCTCGTCGGGCGGCGGCGCGGCGGCCCTCGCGGCGGGTTACGTGCCTCTGGAGTTCGGCAGCGACCTGGTTGGATCGCTCAGGGTGCCGGCACACTTCTGCGGAGTGTTCGCGCACAAGCCCAGCGGCGGACTGGTGCCGATGCGCGGATTTGGTCCGCCCGGCATGCCGATACTTTCTGTTGACGCCAAGGCTGATCTCGTCGCGATAGGGCCGATGGCGCGGAGTGCGAGCGACCTTGCACTCGCACTCGACGTAGTTGCGGGACCTGACGCCGAAAAAGCAGTAGGCTACAAGCTCGCGATGCCGCCGTCGCGTCACACCAAATTGGAAGACTACCGCGTGTTTATGGTTGATGAGCATCCGAGGGTGCCGACTTCAAAAGCCGTCCGCGCGGCGCTTGAGAGAATCGAGACCATCCTCGCCAAGGCCGGATGCAAAATCGGCCGCAAGAGTTCCTTGTTTCCCGATCTCAATCACATCGCCAACACCTACGGGCAACTCCTCGGCGCATTCAACGGAGGAAACCTGCCCGATCCCATCTATCGCGAACTGCAGGCCAGGGCGGCCGCGCTGACGCCCGATGACATGGGTCCGGATGCGATGAACACACGAGCCAACGTGATGAGCCATCACGACTGGGTGGCGACCGATCGCATGCGGCGCGGCATCGCCCATCAGTGGCGGCAGTTCTTCGCCGAGTGGGACGTCGTGTTGTGCCCGGTCACGCCGACCGTCGCCTTCCCCCACGACAATCGCGAGCCCGACGCACGGCGAATTTCGATCGACGGAGAAGAGTTTCACTATTGGCTGCAAAGCATGTGGGCCGGACCGGCGACGTTGACGGGACAACCTTCAACCGCGATGCCGATCGGTCTCAGCGACGAGGGACTTCCAATCGGCATGCAAATCGTAGGACCATACCTTGAAGATCACACGACCATTGGTTTTGCGGATCTCGTCGAACGCGAATTCGGTGGTTTCGTCGCGCCGCGCGCCTACGAGAAGTAATCGGGTCACGACTCAATCAGCGCTTATGCGGTCTCGCGACGCGCTGCAAATGAAAGGAGCGGAAATGATGGATCCCAGGAATGAAGCCGCACAAGCCTCCACCTCCGATCGCGAGTTGGTAATGACCAGGATTTTCGACGCGCCTCGGGCGCTCGTCTTCAAGGCATGGACTGAGCCCGATCATATGTCGAAGTGGTTCGGCCCCAAGGGCTTCGTAAGCACCGTACTCCGATGCGATCTGCGCCGCGGCGGAAGCTATCGCCTGCATATGCTCGGTCCCGACGGCGATCACTGGCTGCAGGGTGTCTATCGCGAGATTGTCGAGCCCGAGAGGTTGGTCTCGACCTTCGCATGGGCCGATGCTGACGGAAGAGCGACACGCCCCGAAACGGTCCTTGACCTTACCTTCGAGGATCTCGACGGTAAGACGAAACTCACGCTCCGGCAGACGTCGTTCGAGTCGGTCACCGCGCGCGACGAACACAACTACGGCTGGAACAGCTCCTTCGAGAAGCTCGCGGAATATCTGGCTACTCAGCGCTGAACGCCGCGCTCAAGTGCGAGCATCGGCGCAGGAGGTCGCATGGCGGGCGAAGCGTCAGATCGGGAGCTCGTCGTTATGCGCGTCTTCGATGCGCCGCGCTCGCTTGTGCTCGAGGCGTGGACGACGCGCGAGCATCTGATTCACTGGTGGGGTCCGAAAGGCTACACCCTGCCGTCCTGTGAATTGGATTTTCGCCCTGGCGGCTCTTGCCGATACTGCATGCGTTCGCCCGAGGCCCGTGACCTTCTGGGTACGAGGCGTGTACCGCGAAATCGTTGTGCCTGCGCGGATCGTCTGGACCTCGTCTCGCGAGGAAGTTACGGGTTGGGAAAGGCTGATGACGATAACTTTCGAGGGCTTGGCCGGAAAAACCCGGCTCACGCTGCGTCCGGGGCCGTTCAAGACCGTTGCCGAGCGCCATGGTGCAGTGCGCGGCTGGACTGAGAGCCTCGAGCGCCTCGCAGTTCACCTGCCGGCCGCAGGCTGAGCTCTGGCATCAAAATCGTCCGCGCCCAAATAGTGAGTCGGCTCCACATTCATGGCTGAATGAGTCCTAATCGCAACAAGTGCTCGGCGATTTCGTCGCGGTTGGCCACGAACCACAGCTGGTCGCCACGGTTCGTCTCGCGCACCAAATCGCGAAGCGACTTGCTTTCGTCAATGTAGCGCGTGATGTCACCTACGATCGCGACGCGCATCTTGTAGGTCGCAAACTTCTGTACGATTTCGCCCGCTACTCCCGTGCGGAGCTGGAAGAAGTCAGGGTCCAATCGTTCGACGGGGATCGCGAGCACTTGGGCGCGCTCCTCCCATGCCTTGGAGATCAAGTCGGTCGCGTCGCGCGCGGTACGAATCGGCGCGCCGTCAGCGGCGCATTGCAGAACATGTACTCCGTGAAGATCGTAGCTCGCTGTCATCATTGAACTGCACGATTGCCAAATCAATCTAATTCGCGGCGGAGGATAAAGACTACAGGGAAGCTGCACACGAGGCTATCAGCCGACGGACATAGCGGTCGCAATATGGCCGGCATTCAAGGTGCATTAGGTCGCGGACTTATATAGATGTCCATTAGATGTCTATCATCGATCGTCATCAGAGCCGCACACCGGAGTTGTCATGAATGCTCCCGAAATCGCGCGTGCCGGCCTCGAATGGTTCAACGTTCCGGCGCCGCTTCCAATTGCGAGCCTCAAGGGCCGTGTCGTAATTCTGGATTTTTGGACCGAGGGCTGCATCAACTGCATCCAGATCATCCCGACGCTGAAAAGAATCGAGGAGCAATTCCCTACCGAAGTCGTAGTGATCGGCGTGCACTCGCCGAAGTTTGCGAACGAGAAGAACTCGGTCAGCGTGAAGGACGCGATTCAGCGCTACGGCATCCGCCATCCGATCATTCACGATCCGGCGATGACGATCTGGCGCGCCTATGGAATTCAGGCTTGGCCGACGCTGGTTGTGATCGGCAGCGACGGCGAACCTGTAGGCGCGATTCCGGGCGAGCCCGATCCCGAGAAGCTGATTAGCGCGATCGCGAACCTGGTGGGAAAGTACAAGGTCGCGGGGGCACTGAATCCGGCACCGCTCGATCTTGAGGTTCCACCGGAGCCCGTGGGCCGCTTCCTTTTTCCCGGCAAGCTCAAGCCGGTGCCGGGAGCGCCAAAACGCTGGGCGCTGGCCGACGGGGGACACAACCAGGTTGTCCTGCTCGACGACTCCGGAAATGAGCTCGCTCGCTATGGAAGCGGCGCGGCGGGTTTCAAAGATGGTACGCCCCGGGAGGCATCGTTCAATCATCCGCAGGGTCTGATCGCGTCTGAAGACGCGATCTTTGTGGCGGACACCGAGAATCACGCGGTGCGGCGAATCGATCTCGCAAGCGCCAAGGTCACCACGCTCGCCGGTACCGGCAAACGCGGCATGCAGCTCGAGAGCGCCGCAGAGGGAACGACCACTGCACTCGCCTCGCCATGGGACCTCGAAATAAAAGGCGACCAGCTCTTTATGGCGAACGCCGGAACCCATCAGATCGGCGTCCTCGATTTGAAAACCGGCGAGGTCGGGCGGCTTGCGGGCAGCGGCGCCGAAGGACTCGACGACGGCCGCGCAGCGTCGGCATCGATGGCGCAGCCGAGCGGTCTCGCGCTGAGCGCCGATGGAGGAACTCTCTTCCTCGCGGACTGCGAAAGCTCGGCGATTCGCGCGATCACGCTCACGCGCGATCCACAACTGATGACAATCGTCGGCGCAGGACTCTTCGACTTCGGATGGGTCAACGGCGACTTTCGAAAAGCACGTTTGCAGCATTCTCTCGGCGTGGCTGTCGATGAGAACCGCTTGCTAGTCGCCGACACTTACAACAGCGCGATTCGCGAGATCGATCTAAGCCAGCGAGAAGTATCCGATTTCGACGGCGGCAAGTTCACCTGCATCGATCCGATTTGCATTCCGATGCGCGAGCCCGCGGGAATCTTCGCTGATTCAGTCGAACGCATACTGCTGGTGGACACAGGTAATCATCGAATAGACGAGTACCTGCCTGCGGCAAAGACTTACCATACCTGGGCGCGCTAATCGGTGATGCGAGACCGAGCTCGATGAAGATCCTGGTGATGGGCGCGGGAGCGGTTGGCGCTTACTTCGGCGCGCGCCTCGTTGCGGCGGGCGAGGACCTAACGTTCTGCGCGCGCGGCAAGTACCTCGAAGCCTTTCGCTCCAGCGGGATCGCGCTCAAGAGTATCCGCGGCGATCTGCGCCTCGAGACAGTTCGCGCAACGAATGATCCGCGCGAGTTTGAGCCGTATGATCTAATCCTCTTCTGTGTGAAGGCTTACGATACGCACGAAGCGGCGCGCGCGATCGAAGGATGCCTCGCGCCGGGCGGCGCGATTCTCACGCTGCAAAACGGAGTCGAAAACGAGGAGCGGCTCGCGGAGATCTTCGGGCGCGACGCGGTGATGGGTGGCAATGCGCGCGTCGGCGTTGAGATGATTGCCCCTGGCGAGCTGGTGCATCTCA
>JASHQJ010000263.1 GCA_030037595.1 Candidatus Binataceae bacterium | reverse complement strand
CCGGAGGGCAAGGAGGAAGTCTTCACCCTGATTCGGCGGCTGCGCGAGCGCGGACTCAGCCTCGTCGTGATCGAGCACGAGTCGGAAGAACTCCGCGCCGCCGATCGGATCATCGTGCTGCGCGAGGGTTCGATCGTTGCCGATGCGCGCCCGGCGAAGGTCTTCACGCAGTTCGATCTGCTGAAAGAATCAGGAGTGCGCCCGCCGGGTTTGAATCACCTGTTTAGCCTGCTTGGGATCAACCAGCACGCCGAGGGTGTCGAGCATGCGTACGCGGAGATCGTCGGTGCGTTCCCGAAACTCAAGATGCTCTGTGAAAGCGAAGCTTCAGAACAAATCACAATAGAGGAACCTGCTGCGGCCGCGGCACCGCTGGTGAAGGTCGAGAGCGTAACCTTCAACTATCCGAACGGACCGCGCGTGCTCGAATCGATCAATCTGAGCATTGCGCCGGGCGAGTTTCTCGCGATCGTGGGGCAGAACGGCTCGGGCAAGAGCACGCTCGCGAAGCTGATCGTCGGCTTGTTGCAGCCGGTCGCGGGGCGAGTCCTTCTCAACGGACGCGATCGTGCCGCGATGACGGAAACGGAGACCGCGCCCGAGGCGGCCTACGTCTTCCAGAACCCCGACCATCAAATCTTCTCCGCGACAGTAGCCGAAGAGGTCGCGTTCGGGCCGCGCAACTTTAACCTTCCCGCCCATGAGATCGCACGCCGTTCGGACGAGGTTCTCGCGGCCGTCGGCCTCGAGAATGCGCGCCATAGCGATCCGTTCCTGCTGGGCAAGGGCGAGCGCCAGCGGCTCGCGGTCGCGAGCGTGCTCGCACTGCATCCGCGGCTTTTGATTCTCGACGAGCCGACGACGGGGCTCGACCATCGCGAGCAGCTCCGCATGATGGCGCTGATAACCGAGCTCAACCGGGCAGGCACGGCGATCGTGATCATCTCGCACACGCCATGGTTGGTCGCCGAGTACGCGCGCCGCGTGGTGCTGCTGAGGAAAGGCCACAAGCTTTTCGACGGAGGAGTGCGCGAGTTTTTTGCGAGCGACGAATTGCTTCGCAGCTCATCGTTCGTGCCGCCGGAGGTGACTCAGCTCTCGCGCCGGTTCCGCACACTCGCGCTTAGCCCCGGCGAGCTCGCCGGGTGGCTCCAGGAGCGCCTCTGATGCCGATATACCGCTACATCGAAGGCCGGAGTTTTTTCCATCGCGTGCATCCCGCGGTGAAGGTCTTCGCGCTCTTCATCATGTTCTGGTCGGTGTACTGGGTGGACAATCCGCTTGCGCTGATGCCGCTTGGAATCCTGATGCTGATCGCGGCGCGGCTCACTGGTGCGTGGCCGAACTTCTACCGGCTCCGCTGGTTCTTCGCGATCCTGGTCGCGACCACCACGATCATGTGGCTCTTCTTCTATCAGCGCGGCACGCCGCTCTTCACAATTCCGCTGTTCCATCTGCGTGCGCGGTCGTTCGAACTGCCTTTCAGCTCGCGCACGATCTCTTTCGGCGGTCATCCGGTAGGGCTAAGCGTCACGGGTCTGTCAATCGTGTTCGGAGTCGGACGCGGCTTGAAGCTTGCCGAACTCCTCGCGGCGTCGGTGCTATTCCTTTCGACGACCAAGGTCGAGGAATTCACGGTCGGCCTCAACAAGCTCCGCGTGCCGTACCGATTCGGCTTCGCGATCTCGCTCGCGTTTCGGCTCGCCGCGCTGTTCGGCGATTCCGCGGCGACGATCGTCGATGCGCAGCGGCTTCGCGGCTACAACTTCAACGAAGGTGGAGCGTTCGAGCGGATGCGCCGTTACGTGCCGGTCGCAGTGCCGGTCTTCATGGGAGCGCTGCGCAAGGCCAACAACATGGCGATGGCTCTCGAAGCGCGCGGCTTCGGCAACCGCGTCGAACCGACGACTTTCATCGACTACCCGGTGCGCACCAGTGATCGGCTCGCGTTCGCGGGATTAATC
The DNA here is from genome assembly GCA_030037595.1 of Candidatus Binataceae bacterium. GTDB lineage: Bacteria > Desulfobacterota > Binatia > Binatales > Binataceae > JASHPB01. The sequence goes on along the minus strand of JASHQJ010000263.1, from coordinate 17,910 downwards.
CTGCTCGGCGCATTTCATTTCATGCTTTACTACACCGGCCTAGGTGGGATCGGTCCCTCAGCGCCCCACGCATCCACGAAATCCCTGGCCGCGTCGCATCAAGTCCAAACGCTGCCGATCCATCAATCGAGCTTCCGCTTGCCGTAGTAGGGGAGCGTCGTCTCGCCGCCCGCTTCGGGCTTCGGCTCCTCCTTCGGCGGACGCGGCGTCGCCGCGCTGTACATCGCGAGCGTGCCCGGCTCGATCACGTCGCTATCGGTGATCACGTTGAGGCAAGTCGTTCGGCCGCTCGCCAGCGCGCGCTTCATCGCGGGTGCGATGTCTTCTGCCCGTTCGACCAGCTCGCCCGCCGCGCCGAGTCCCTCGGCCGCGCGCTCGTAATGCACCATCCCGAGTTCGGTGACGATGTGCCGGCCCTTGCCCCACATCAGCTCCTGCCCATGTTTCGACATCCCCCATTGCTGATCGTTATTGATGACCACCGTGATGGGCAGATTGCTCTTCGCCGCGGTATGAAATTCGGAGAAGTTCAATCCCGCCGAGCCGTCGCCCACGATGCAGAAGACAGGGAGGTCCGGATGCGCCGCCTTGCTCGCGATCGCGAACGGCAGTCCCGTGCCGAGGCATCCCAGATAGCCGTGCGATAAAAAGCGCCCCGGATGGCGTGCGGTCCACGCATTCGACATCCACGCTGCGGTCTCGCCGCCGTCGGCGACGACGATCGAGTCGGGGCTGAGAGCTTTCGCGATCTCATGCGCCATCCGCGCCGGATGAATCGGTCCCGGGCGATCCTTAAGCGCATCGTCGAAACGATGACGCGAGCCGTTGCGAATCGCCCCCAGCCGCTCGAGCCACTCCGCGTGCGCGTCGAACTTCTCGTCCTTGGCCGCAGCGATCGCCTGGCGCAGGAACTCGCCGCAATCCGAGACGACGCCGAGTTCGATATCGCGGTTGCGCCCGATTTCCTCCGGCTCGATATCCACCTGGATCACGCGTGCGTCACGCGGGATCACCGAGTTACGCCCGCCGGTGAAAAGTCCGATTCGTGTGCCGAGCAGGATCACGAGGTCGGCGCTGCCTCCGCTCTTCGCGTGCGCGGCGGGATGAATCGCGCCGAAACCGCCGAAGCATAGCGGATGGTCTTCGGAGATCGAACCGCGCGCCTTCGAGTTGGTCATCACCGGCGTGTTGGTCAACTCGGCGAATCGCGTGAGTTCGTTCGCGGCCTGCGCAAACCACACTCCGCCGCCGGCCAGGATCGCCGGACGCTTTGCATCGCGAAGCCATTGAAGAGCTGTGGCGAGAGCGGCGCGGCTCGGACCGGCGGGCGCCTTGGGCCGATAGGATTTCGGAAATTCCACGCGCTCTTCTTCGGCGCGCGCGAAGAGCACATCGATCGGCAGCTCAAGAAAGACCGGACCGGGGCGGCCCGAGGTCGCATGGCGAAACGCTGCGGCGACAAACTCGGGAATCCGCTCGGTGTGCGTGATGCTGCGCGACCATTTCGTGATCGGACGCATGATTCCCATCTGATCGACAGCTTGCAGCGGCAGACGATCGTCGTCGGCGAGCGGACTTCGTCCGCCGATCAAAATCATCGGAATGGAATCCATGAAGGCGTTGGCGACCCCCGTCACCGCGTCAGTGACGCCAGGCCCGGCCGTCACAATCGCGACGCCGGGACGGCCCGTCGTTCGAGCCCATCCGTCGGCCATGTGCGCCGCCGCCTGCTCGTGGCGCGTATCGATGACGCGGAAATCATGATCGCGGCATGCCGCGTAGATCGCATCAAGATGTCCGCCGTGAAGCGTGAAGATATCGCGCGCGCCTTCATAATCGAGTGCGCGCACCAGCATTTCACCGCCGTTGATCTTTGCCATGATGTCGCCCCTCCTGCTCGCTACGACAATTGCGCAGCGCCACGGTGACCCGCAACCGCCGCGCGCCGTATCTCTAGCTCGACAATCTGTAGGCCTCGTGCAACTCTTGGGCAGGCGGGGAGGAGAGATGAGGTTTTGCAGCCTGTCGGTTATCGCGTTCGCAATCCTTTGCTGAGCTTGCGGTGGAAGTTCGGGCGGTTCACCGGGTTCCAAGCCAGTCAACCGCACCGTCCAGGTGCCAGGCTTGATTGATTACAGGACGCAGGACTCGCGCCGTCACGCTCAAATCGGGTGACGTCCTTGAAGTCGCGGGATTCGGCTCGCTCAACGCGACCGACCTCGTATCGGCTGAGATCTATCATGCCAAAACCAACTCGTTCTCGGTGGTCTCCAACCAGTTGGGCGTCGCGGTCGAGCGCGTTTGCCTTGCGGCGTTACCCGACGGCACTGCGCTCGAGGCCGGAGGCCAAGACACGAACGGCCATGCGGTGACGCAAGCTGAGATCTACGATCCGGCGACCAACAGTTTTCATCCGACTGCCGGTGCCATGAACACTGCCCGTTACGGCTGCACCGCAACCACGCTGAAAGACGGCATGGTGCTCATCGCCGGCGGGATCGACTCTGGCATCAGTATCGCTACGGCTGAGATATACAATCCCGCCACCGGTACATTCGCGTTCACCAAGGGTAACATGGTCAACCGTCGTGCCTTTCATCAGGCCGTGCTGCTAGCCAACGGTCAGGTGCTGCTCGCCGGCGGTCTCGAGGATCTGACGCCGCTGGCCGGCGCTGAACTATACGATCCTTCGAGTGGCACCTTCTCCGCGACTGCTGGGCCGCTCAACGTCGAACGAGTCGATGCCGCCTCGCTACAGTTGTCCGATGGACGGGCGTTGATCGCGGGTGGCACTGACGGTTCCAGCGCGCTCGACACCGCCGAGACCTACAATCCCGCGACTTCGACCTTCAGCTTCACCGCCAACACTTATGAGCATCGGCCGCACCTAACTGTCGGCGGCGATTCTGCCTGAAGGCAAGGTGATCGCTGGCACCGGCAGCAGCTAGAGCGCCGGCCCGGAGGCCGACGCCACCTGCGACCTGGTCGATCCCTCGAGCGACATGTTCTCGCCGATCGCCAGCCTGCATATCGCGCGAATCGAAGCGGCCGCTGCGACCCTGCCCGACGGCTCGCCGATCCTTCTCGGCGGTACCGATGATCAAGGCACAGAGGGCGGGAACTATGAACCGCACGGCGAGATCTACAACTTCGCCAGCGGAACCTTCCGCGTGACCGGCGGCCTCAACTCGCTGCGCGTCGCCTTTGCCTCGGCGCTGCTGCACGATGGCCGCTTGCTGATGGCAGGAGGCAACAATGCGGTGGCCAACGTGAGTTCGGCGGAGCTGTTCGATCCGGCGACCGGATATTTCACTCCCACCGCGAACAATATGGTCACGCCGCGTGTATCGGCTAACGCCGTCACGCGCGAAGACGGCAAGGTCCTGGTCGCCAACGGTAGCGACGGCGAGACCGCGGACCTGTTCGATCCCGCGACGATGAGCTTCACGGCCACCATCGGCGCAATGGTCGCGTCGCGAGCTGCCGCGACTGCGACGTCGCTTCGCGACGGCACCGTGCTGATCACCGGAGGTCTGGATCTCTCGGGTAACGTTCTCGACACCGCCGAAATCTACGACCCGACGACACAGACTTTCAGCGCGACCTCCGGCACGATGACCACGTCACGCGCGATTCATACCGCAACGCTGCTTTCCGACGGCCGCGTGCTGATAGCGGGCGGATCTTCGGGCGATACATCGTCGGCTGCGCTCAACACGGCGGAGATCTACGACCCGAGCACACCGAAGTTCACGGCGACCGGCAACACAATGTCGGCAGCGCGGGTCAACGCGACCGCGCGCCTGCTCCAGGACGGCGACGTTTTGATTGCCGGCGGTATCAACACCAGCGGCGCCTCGACGGCGAGTGCCGACCTTTTCGATCCGGCGACCGGCCAATTCACCGTCGTGCCGGGTACGATGAGCAATGCTCGCTCGGCTGGAGCCGCTGTGAGCCTGCCTGATGGCCGCGCGATGATTGCGGGCGGCAGCATCGTAATCATCGTCGCTGGGCTTCCTTCAGTAACCCCAACTAACATGGTGGATTTCTTCGATCCGAAATCCGGCCAGTTCACGCCGCGTGTGACGATGCTGGCGCCGCGTGATTTGTTCATCGCGACCCTGCTCAAATCCGGAAAGGTGTTGATCCCAGCAGGCCGCGCAATAGTGGTTACCGGCGTCGGTACCGCAATACTCGAGACCGCCGAAGTGTACACGCCCTGAGCCTCGCGATTTCGCGCCCCAAGTCTCTTTGCATCGCGAAGCGCGGACGTGCGAGTCTCGGGCCGACGGCAATCCATGATCCTCTGAGGGTGCGCGGCGGCGCGAACACGGCGCTGGTCGGCTAGCTCATCATTCAGTTGCAGGAGGCTTCGCAATGAACCGCAACAAGCATCCGATTCGATTTGGATTTCAGGCGGGGCAGCAGAACGTCGAATGGAGCCGCATGCGCGAAGTGTGGCACAGGCTCGACGCGTGGGGCTACGACTCAATCTGGGCGTTCGATCATTTCTATCCGATCTTCACGCCCGATCCCGCCGGCCCCTGTATGGAGAACTGGACTCTGCTCGCCGCGCTCAGCCAGCATACGAGCCGCGCGCGAATCGGCGCGCTGGTTAACAGCAACACCTATCGCAATCCCTGCGTGCTGGCGAAGATGGCGGCGACGCTCGACCACCTGAGCGGCGGGCGATTGAATCTCGGGATCGGCGCCGGATGGTACGAGCTCGAGCATCGGAGTTTTGGCATCGACTTCAAGACCGTCGGCGGGCGGCTCGCGGCGCTCGACGAGTCATGTCAAATTCTCAAAGGCATGTTCACACAGGAGCGGACGACGCTGCACGGCAAGCACTACAACGTGAACGATGCGGTCCTGAATCCCAAGCCGATTCAGAAGCCGGGTGTTCCGATCATGATCGGTGGGCGCGGCGAGAAGGGACTGCTGAAGATCGTCGCGAAGCACGCCGACATGTGGAACACAATGCATGCCGATCCGGCCGAGATGAAGCGGCTTATCGGCGTGATCGAGCGCCACGGCGACACAGTAGGGCGCAACACCGACGAGATCGAAAAGACGATCATGCTGCCGCTATGCTACGGCGCGCCGCGTGAGAAGGAGAACGCGATCGCGTCCCGAATCGGCAGCATCTCGGGACGCACGCCCGAGCAGGCGCGCGCGCTCATGATGGTCGGGAGCAAGCAGGAATGCCTCGACAAGGTTGCGGCCTACGCGGAGATCGGCGTGACGCACTTCATCCTCAACGCACAGTGGCCGATTTTGAACGACGACGAGTTCCAGGCCTTCGCGGAGGACGTGGCGCCAGCGGCACGCGGTTCGTAAGCGACGTTCCGTTCCCATCACAACACTTGATTTGCGTCGATCGTGCACCTGACGGATGCTTTAACCTCAGGCAAAGATCGAACTATGTTCGCAGGGACTCTATTTCGTCGTTCCCGACGTGGCTTTGCGGCGTGCGTGCTCGCGGGAGCTGTGGCGATGGGCGCGGCGGGATGCCACAAAACTGCGGCATCCCTATCGCCGCCGGTGCCCCAGGTCGTTGTCGCCTACGTGGTTAAAAAGGACGTCCCGGTCTATTCAGAGTGGGTAGGTACTACCGAAGGCTTCGTCAACGCTCAGATTTTCCCAAAGGTTTCGGGCTACCTGCTTAAGCAGAACTACACCGACGGAGATTTCGTAAAGACGGGTCAGCTGCTGTTTCAGATCGATCCTCGTCAGTACAGGGCGGCTTATGATCAGGCCGTTGGTCAACTGTCGCAGGCACAAGCCGAAAACAAAAAGAATCAGCAGGACTTCAGGCGCTACACGCCGCTTTACAATCAACAGATCGTCAGCAAGCAAGATTACGATCATGTCAAGCAGGCGGCCCAGGCGAGCGCCGCCAACGTGCAGGCGGCCGAGGCCGCGGTCGAAGCCGCGAAGCTGAACCTCGATTGGACCCAGGTAACTTCGCCGATCGACGGTATCGCGGGTATCGCGAAGACACAGGTCGGCGACCTGGTGGGGAACAACGCCCTGTTGACCACCGTCTCACAACTCGATCCGATCAAGGTCGAGTTTCCGATCAGCGAGCGCGAGTACCTCGAGTACGCGCAGAAAATCAAACAGCACGAAGAAACGGGTCGTGCGAAAGACGAGCCCGATCTCGAGATGGTGCTGGCCGACGGCAGCGTCTATCACTACCGGGGCCACTTTTACGTGGCGAATCGGCAGGTCAATGCTGAGACCGGTACCATCAAAATTCAGGGAGTGTTTCCTAATCCGGGTTCAATTCTGCGCCCCGGTCTCTACGCCAAAATCAGGACGATCGGAGAAACACAGCCTGGCGCTATCCTGATTCCGCCGGACGCGGTGCTCGAGACGCAGGGGCAATACCAGGTTGCAGTAGTCGATGCAGACAACAAGGTGAGCATCCGATCGGTGAAACTCGGCAAGATGGCCGAGGGGCTCAGAATAATCGAGTCCGGCGTCTCGCCAGGCGAGCGGGTCATCACCGAAGGTCTGCAAAAGGTGTCAGACGGTATGGTTGTCGCGCCAGCGGTACGGTCGCCGGGCCAACCTCCCGCCAATATCCCGGCATCGGTCGGCGCAGCTTCGCCCTCATCGGGAGCGGCTCCAGCGCCACAGAGCTGAAAACGTGTCGAATTTTTTCATCAGGCGGCCGATCGTCGCGATCGTGATTGCGATTTTCTTCGTAATCACCGGCGCCGTGATGATTCTTCGTCTCCCCGTCGCGCAATTTCCGGAGATCGTGCCGCCACAAATCCAGACTATCGCGACCTACACCGGCGCCGATGCGCTCACCGTCGAGCAATCAGTCGCCACTCCGATCGAGGAGCAGGTGAACGGCGCGAAGAACATGATCTACATGCAGTCGATCAACGGAAACGACGGCACGATGACGCTGGTGGTGAGCTTCGACGTGGATACCAACGTCGATCTCGACCAGGTGCAGGTCCAGAATCGCTTGTCGCAAGCGACATCGAGTCTTCCCATGGAGGTCACCGGCTACGGCCTGACGACCCAGCAGACAGTCGGTATTCCATTGCTAGTCTTTTCGATCACTTCGCCGCGCAGAACCTGGGATCAGAACTTCCTCGCGAACTACGTCGCGATAAATATCCAGGATGAGCTCGCGCGAATTCCCGGCATCGGCCAGGTCAAGGTGTTCGGCGCGTCAAGCTACGCCATGCGGATCTGGGTCACTCCAGACAGGCTCGCCAAGCTGCAATTGACGGTAGCGGATATCGAGAACGCGATCGCCGCGCAGAACGTCGTCAATCCTGCCGGTACGATCGGAGGCGAGCCTGCTCCTCCTGGTCAAGCTGAAACCTATACGGTGCGAGCCAAGGGCCGGCTCCTTAACGCCGACGAGTTCGGCGACATTATCCTTCGTTCAAATCCCGATGGCTCCCTGGTGCGGCTCAAGGACGTCGCGAGAATCGAGCTCGGTGCTGAGAGCTATACGCAGCAGGCCTCCATGAACAGCGCGCCGGCCTCGCTGTTGCTCCTGTTTCAGAATCCGGGCTCGAACGCGCTGGAAGGCGCGAATCGCGCGAAGGCTCGGATGGCCGAGCTCGCCAAAAAATTTCCGCCTGACATGCAGGTCGCGCTGACGCTCGACACGACGGTCCCAGTCACCGAAGGCGCGTTTGAGATCGTCAAGACGCTGCTCGAGGCGATCGCGCTGGTAGTGCTGGTGATTTTCATATTCCTGCAGAACTGGCGTGCGACGCTGATTCCGGTCCTGACGATTCCCGTATCGCTGGTCGGCGCGTTTATGTTCTTCCCTGCCGTCGGTTTCTCGGTGAACACGCTGTCGTTACTCGGACTTGTGCTTGCGGTGGGGTTGGTCGTCGACGACGCGATCGTCGTCGTCGAAGCGATAGAGGCCAAGATCGACCAGGGGCTTGCGCCGGGCGAAGCCGCCGTAGCTGCGATGAACGAAGTCGGCGGCGCGCTGGTCGGCATCGCGCTGGTGCTCTCTGCCGTCTTTCTGCCTGCAGGGTTTATGGCAGGAATCACGGGTTCGCTCTATCGCCAGTTCGCACTGACGATCGCGTTCTCGGTGATAATCTCCGCCTTCAACGCGTTGACGCTCAGTCCTGCCCTGGGTGCGCTGGTTCTGCGGCCTCGACCGGCTACACGGTCACACGGACCGCTTGCGCGCTTCTTCGATCTATTCAACTCACTCTTTGCCCGCGCGCAGAAGGGCTACGTCACGGTGTCCGATTTGTTGATAAGGCGCATGATCCTGGCCGTGGCAGTGCTGCTTGGATTCACAATCCTCGCGGGAGGAATCGGCCACGTCCTGCCGCAATCGTTCCTGCCGGATGAGGATCAGGGCTATCTGATAATCAACATTGAGTTGCCCGAGGCTGCGTCTCTTCAGCGCACCGTCGCGCTGATGAAAAAGATCGACGCGATCCTCAAGGATGAGCCTGCCATCCGCTACAGCAACGCGATCGCGGGCTACAGCCTCCTGTCACAGACGACCAGCACCCGGAGCGGGACCTACTTCTGTCTGCTGCAGCCATACGCGAAGCGGGCGACGCCAGCGATGCAGGTCGGCGCGGTCCTCGCGCGGCTGAATAGGAAGCTGATGGCCCTTCCCGAGGCCCAGGTGTTCGCGTTTCTGCCGCCGGCAATCCCGGGCATTGGACAGGCGAGCGGCGTCGATTTCTTCGTGCAGGATCGAGCGGGCAAGGGCGTCGACTATCTGTGGGACAACACACAGAAGTTTCTCGCCGCGGCGCGCAAGCGGCCGGAATTCGCGCGCATGAACCTAACCTTTAGTCCGTCGGTGCCGCAGATCTACGCCGCCGTCGACCACGACAAGGTGTTCAAGCTAGGCATCTCGATCAGCGCCGTCTATCGCGCGCTGCAGACGCTGCTCGGCGGTTACTACGTGAATCAGTTCAACCGCTTCGGACGAGTATGGAAAGTGTTCGTGGAGGCGGAGCCTGAGTATCGAACCCGCGCGACTGACGTCGGTCAGTTCTACGTGCGCAATAACCAGGGCGCGATGGTTCCGCTCTCGACGCTGGTCAACATGAAGCGCACCTTCGGTCCCGAATACACGACGCGCTTCAATGAATATCGAAGCATCGAGATTTTCGCGCAGCCCGCGCCGGCTTACAGCACCGGCGACGCGATGGCTGCCGTGACGGACCTCGCGAACTCGGCTCTGCCGCGTGATATGGGAACCGCGTGGAACGGTATTTCCTACCAGCAAGCGATTGCAGGTAATGGTGCCGGAGTGTTCGTGCTCTCGCTGGTTCTCGTCTTTCTGATTCTCGCCGCGTTGTATGAGAGTTGGTCATTGCCCTTCGGCGTTCTGTTAAGCGTGCCGGTTGCGGTCTGCGGCGCGTTCGTCGGCCTCTGGTCGCGGCATTTCGACAACGACATCTACGCGCAGGTCGGCCTTATCATGTTGATCGGATTGTCGGCCAAGAACGCGATCCTGATCATCGAGTTTGCCAAAGCTGAATTGGACAAGGGGCAGTCGATCGTAGCTGCTGCGTTGAGCGGCGCGCGGCAACGCCTGAGGCCGATTCTGATGACCTCGTTTGCCTTCGTCTTCGGTTTGTTTCCGCTCTGGACCGCTCTGGGAGCGGGTGCGGCCGCGCGGCGACTGATCGGCACCGTCACGATCGTTGGCATGATCTTCTCGAGCGCGTTTGCAATCTTTCTCATCCCCGCGCTGTTCGTTCTCGTCGAGCGGATTGCTAATCGCCAGAGCAATAGAAAAGTCGAACTCGCGGTGGTTCCATCTTCCGATCACGAGTCTCAAGTCGAAGAAATGAGACGCGACGCAGGCGCCCGGGGATAAGCTATTCAATCGATAACTGCGTGATATTATCGGCCAAGCTATGGCCGCTGATTTTCCACTACTGAAACAGATTCCTGATTCGCCCGCTGGTGCGCAGGCCAAGTGGTATCTTACCCGGATGCTCGCGAAAGGCGAGGGCGCTTCGGTCGCTGACAAGCACCATTACACGCCCGAAGTCGCACGCCGCTTCGCCGAACCCGAAAGCGACGAAAAGGAGCGCGTCGAATGGGCCGCGTTCGCGGCGCGGATGGGTGAAATTCTGAAGCTCGAGCTGGAGGCGTATTCTGACTTCTCGCTCGTTGCGCGAATCGAAACCTCGAAGAATCAGGGCTGGCGCCTGAAGCTCGAGGTCGAACCCGAACGCGACCATCGAATTTCGCGCCTCGACTGGGAGCGGCAGTTCGAGTTCAAGCTCGACGTGCGCGACGCGACGCCGGCCGATGCACCCATACTCGCCGATATCGAGCGGCGGTGCCCAATCGTGCTCGGCGACACCAAGGTTTATTTCGAGCGCGGCACTGACTATTTCGCGTTTGCGCGCCTGATGGAGGAGTACGTAATCGGCATCGCCTCGGTGGATGGAGTACCGGCGGCGGTGACCTGCGGCGCCAAGCATACGGTGCGAATTGCGGGCGTCGATCATCCGATAGTGACCGTGATTCATCTGCGCGTTCTGCCGCAGCATCAGCGCAAAGGTCTCTGGGGCGCGGCCAATCGCGTGCTCGATCGATTCGACGACAACACCGACGGGTCGAATGCCTACATCTCGGTGAACAACGCCGGCATGCAGCACGGCTTCGTCAACACGCCGAGCAAGTGGAATATTACCGTGCTCAAGATGCAGCTGTCGGCGGCGAAACGGGCCGGCTCGCCGTTGGGACGCGCGGCAACGTCGAAGGACGCTGCGGCAATCGTTGCGATGCTGAATACATTTCACGCCCGCGAGGAGATGTACGTGCCGTACACGATCGACTCGCTGACCGCGAGGCTGGAGCGCGCACCGGAACTGTATTCGTGGGGGAACATCCGGATGACGCCGCGCGCCATCGTAGGTATGTGGCCGGCCGGCGATTCGCTCTGCGTGGTGACAGACAAAGATGGTGAGACGACGCGATCGCGGCGCGGCGTCGTGCTCGACTATGCGTTCGCTTCCGGCGGCGAAGAGGAATTTGTGGGCCTGCTCCGAAGCGCGTGCGCATCGCCAGGAGATCGCAATATCGACGCGCTCTCGATATTCAGCTCTCCGGCTTCACCCGGCATTGAAGTCATCCGATCGCTGGCCGACGAGGTCGAGGAGTACAACCTGTGGACTCCGGGGCTCGCGGTTCCATCGAATGCTGCCGAGCGCGGGCTCTACGTCGATCCGATTTATTTTTGAAGCGCGCGCTTCGAGCTACTTGCGCGTCACGCATTCCTCCTGCGGATCGTAAGCCTGCTCGAGCTGCGCGACTAGCTGTTCGAGCCGCTCAGAGTTGGCGATATAGCCGGTGGTCAGAGCGCGTTGTTCGGCGCCATCGATCTTGTCCGCCGCCACGACTGCCAACCGATTCTGGAGGTACTCGTCGGGAAAATCACTTGGCGCGACCATTTTGACCGGCCACGTGCCGACTTGCTGTGCGCGCTCACCAATGCCGAGCGAAAAGATGCTCTGGTAGTCGAGGGCCTGGAAGGTTCCGTCCTTGTTCATGCGGCCGGCAAAGGTCCACGCGCCTTCCGCTTTTTCATTAGGCACGAAAAACAAAGGATCGGCACTGTGGAACATGCATTGTTCCTCGATCACTGCCGCATCGACGCGCGAGCTCCCGGTCAACAACGCCGTGGGATTTACGAGCTTCACCTCGGTGTTGGACTTGTCGACGCAGTCGAAGGCTGAAGGTTTCGGCATCGCGGAAACAGTTCGAAGCTGCGGTTTCAGCATTGGTAGCCGTTGTCGATGATCCGCCGGCGGCTGGCGCGGCGGAAACCGCAAGGCCCAGGGAAGAGATCAAAACCAGCTTTAATCTCATGAATCAGAACCTCAGACGAAATTGCGACTGAACTCGTGAGATCCGAATCGCGAGTTCGGCTCACAATCTGAGGATAGCGAAGCCGCAGAGTGGCGCTAATTCGCGTGCACAGAGATAGCGCGCGTTTCTACGCGAATAGTTCGCGAGAAGAGTGTGGAAGGCTAACGGGCGCGAATGAGCTATATCACTTGCGCGCGATCGCGCCGCACTCGCGTAGCCGCGCGAGATCGCTCGCGCTGAAACCCCAGTCGCTGAGCGCTTCTTCCGTATGCTCTCCCGGCCGTGCTGGTGGCCGCTGGATCTTGCTCGGCGTGCGGCTGAAGCGAGGCGCGGGTCCCGGCTGTCGGACGCCGCCGCTTTCGACGAACGTTCCGCGATGGCGATTGTGCGGATGCTCCGGCGCCTCATCCATGCTCAGCACGGGAGCAAAGCATACGTCGCTGCCCTCCATGATTTTGCACCACTCGGCGCGCGTTTTGGTTTTGAACAGGGCGCGCACCCGCTCCTTCATCGCGGGCCACTTCGCGCGATCGTTTTGACGCGGCAGCTCTTCGTTCTTGAGGCCCGAGAGCGTTAGCAGCTCTTCGTAGAACTTCGGTTCGATCGATCCAATCGAAACGTACTGCCCGTCCTTGGTTTCGTACACGTCGTAGTAGTGGGCACCCGTGTCGAGGATGTTGTCGCCACGGTGCTCGCTCCAAATGCCCGAGGCGCGAAGCCCATAGATCGCCGTCATCAGTGATGCGGCGCCGTCGACCATTGCCGCATCTACCACTTGCCCCTTGCCCGACTTCTGCGCTTCGAGCAGTCCCGCTACGACGCCGAGCGCGAGATAGAGCGCGCCGCCGCCGAAATCGCCAACTAGGTTGAGCGGCGGCACCGGTCCTTCGCCGCGGCGGCCGATCGAGCCGAGCGCGCCCGAAAGAGCGATGTAGTTAATATCGTGGCCCGCGGCGTGCGCTAGTGGACCTTCCTGGCCCCATCCCGTCATGCGCCCGTAAACGAGGCGCGGGTTCCGCTTCAAGCATACCTCGGGCCCGAGGCCGAGCCGCTCAGTGACGCCGGGGCGGAAGCCTTCGATAAGAGCGTCGGCCCGCTCGACCATCTTGAGAAGCGCCTCGATTGCCTCGGGCTGTTTGAGATCGAGCGCGATCGAGCGGCGGCCGCGATTCAAGAAATTGAACTTCGTCTCTGCCGAGATACCGAGCCCCGCGTCAGCCATGCGATCGATCCGTGCCACATCGGCGCCCATATCCGATAACAGCATCGCGCACATAGGACCGGGTCCGATTCCAGCCAACTCGATGATGCGATAGCCCGAGAGTACAGCCATTTTCGTCGACCTCGATTTTCGATTCTCATGAATTGCGCGGCGCCTCGCGATCGGTGCCGACGCGATTGTTATCTGAAATGCGGGCGCACAAATCAACCGGCGCTTAGAGCAGCGCCCGGCGCATATCGGCAAGTAGGGTGCCGAAGTAGGTGATGAAGCGCGCCGCCAGGGCGCCGTCGATCACGCGATGATCATACGAGAGCGAAAGCGGCAGCATCAGGCGCGGCACGAACGCACCGTCGCGCCAGACCGGCTTGTGCGTGACGCGCGACACGCCGAGAACGGCAACTTCTGGCGCGTTGATAATTGGCGTGAACGCGGTGCCGCCGATTCCGCCGAGGCTCGATACCGTGATGCATCCGCCCTGGATGTCGGCAGGCCTCAGCTTGCCCTCGCGCGCTCTGGCAGCCAGAGCTGCGGTTTCTGCCGCGATCTCAAGAACGCCCTTCTTGTCCACGTCGTGAATCACCGGCACCAGCAGACCCTCGGGCGTGTCGGCGGCAAATGCAAAATGAAAGTATTTCTTTAAGATCAGATGGTCGCCTTCGAGCGACGAATTGAACTCAGGAAACTCCTTAAGGGCCGGCACGAGTGCCTTGAGCACGAACGCGAGGAGCGTCACCCGCACGCCATTCTTTGGCGCCTTCGCATTGATCTCGTTGCGAAACGCTTCGAGCTCGGTGACATCGGCCTCGTCGAACTGCGTGACATGCGGAATCATCACCCAGTTGCGAGCGAGGTTGGTCTTGGACAGCCGGCGGATGCGGTTCAGCGGGCGAGTTTCGATTTCGCCGAATCGAGTGAAATCGACCTTCGGCCAGGCGATCAGGTCGAGACCTGGCGCCGCCGGATGCTGCTCGGTGCGGGGAGTCTTCATCGCGGCTTTGACGAACTGCTCGACGTCGCTGCGGAAGATGCGGCCGCTCAAGCCCGTGCCATGAATTTGCGTGAGATCGACGCCAAGCTCGCGCGCGAACTTGCGTACCGCTGGACTCGCGTGCGGACGAACGATCGGCGGCTCACTCGGCTGAGGCGCCGACTGAATCGGGATCACTTTTGCGGTCGCAGGTGCTGCAGCCGCGGCGTCGGATCGCCCGGGCGACGGCGCGAGTGCCGGTGCGGGCGCTGCAGGAGCCAGCGCGGGCCGAGGCTGCGCTTGAGCTTGAGCGGGCGCGCGAGCCGGAAATGCGGTTGGAGGCGGCTTGGGCGCCGTCTCCTCGGATGCGCCTGCGCCTTCATCCATTTCGACGACGACGATCGCCGACCCTTCTGATACCTTGTCGCCGACCTTGACCTTGAGTTCCTTGATCACGCCGTCGGCGGTCGATGGCACCTCCATCGAGGCTTTGTCGGATTCGATCGTGATGAGCGAGTCATCCACGCGGACTTTGTCGCCCGGCCTGACCATCACTTCGACGACTTCAACGTCGTGGAAGTCGCCGATGTCGGGAAGAGTGACGTTTACGAGTTTGCTCATACGGTCGTCGGCATCGGTTTTTCGGCATCGATCTTGTACTTCTTGATCGCACCTTCGACCTTGGAAACCGGGAGCTGCTCGTCATCGGCGAGCGCCTTAAGCGCGGCGAGCGCGACGTAGTAGCGATCGACCTCGAAAAAGCTCCGAAGCCGCGCGCGATAGTCGCTGCGGCCGAAACCGTCAGTGCCGAGCACGCGGTAGCGGCGCGGCACGAAGGGCCGAATCTGATCGGGGAATGTACGGATGTAATCAGTCGAGGCCACGATCGGACCGGGCCGCTCGGAGAGGCAGGTCTCGACGTAGCTCCGCCGTTGCTTGGCGCCGGGATGCAGCATGTTCGAGCGCTCGATCTCGATACCTTCGCGCCGAAGCTCGGTGAAGCTCGGCACGCTCCAGACATCGGCGGCGACGCCAAAGTCGTCGTGCAGGAGGTCCGCCGCCGCGATCACTTCGCGCAGGATCGTTCCGGAGCCGAGCAACTGCACGCGCGGCGCCTTGCCGTTGCTGCCATCGCGGAAGAGATACATTCCCTTGAGGATACTTTCCTCGGCGCCTTTCGGCATCGGCGGATGTCGATAGTTCTCATTCATCAGGGTGATGTAATAGAAAACGTCCTGTTGCTCGGCGATCATCCGGCGGAGTCCATCGTGGATGATCACCGCGAGCTCGTAGCCGAAAGTCGGGTCGTACGACACGCAGTTCGGAATAACTGACGACAACAGGTGGCTGTGACCGTCGGCATGCTGCAAACCCTCGCCGTTGAGGGTCGTGCGGCCCGAGGTTCCTCCAAGCAGGAAGCCGCGCGAGCGCGAATCGCCCGCGGCCCACGCCAGGTCGCCGACGCGCTGAAATCCGAACATCGAATAGAAGATGTAGAACGGGATCATCGGGAGGTCGTGCGTGCTGTAGGAAGTCGCGGCGGCCATCCACGATGACATCGCGCCCGCCTCGCAGATTCCCTCCTGCAGGATCTGGCCGTGCTGATGCTCGCGGTAGAACATCAACTGCCCCGCGTCCTCCGGCTTGTAGAGCTGCCCGACCTGCGAAAATATTCCGAGTTGCCGGAACATCCCCTCCATGCCGAAGGTGCGCGATTCGTCCGGCACGATTGGCACGATGCGCGCGCCGATGGTCTTGTTGCGCAACAGCTCGGCGAGGATACGCACGAACGCCATCGTGGTCGAATTTTCGCGATCTTCGCTGCCCTTGAGTTGCAGCTCGAACGCCGAAAGCGGCGGATTCTCAAGCGACGCAGACTTGCGCCGCCGCTGCGGGATGTGGCCGTCAAGGGCAGCGCGCCGCTCCTGCAGGTAGTTCATCTCGATACTTTTCTCGGGGAGATGGTAAAGCGGGACCTCGGCGATCTCCTCGTCGGAGATCGGTATCTTGAAGCGGTCGCGAAACGCCTTGAGCTCCTCGAGGCCCATCTTCTTTTGCTGATGGGTGATGTTCATGCCTTCGCCGGCCGCGCCCATGCCATAGCCCTTGATCGTCTTGGCGAGGATGACGGTGGGCTGCTCGCGATGGTTCACCGCGGCGTGATAGGCGGCGTAAACCTTGACCGGATCGTGGCCGCCGCGGCGAAGCTGCCACACTTCCTCGTCGGTCATCCCCGATACCATCTCGAGCAGCTCCGGATACTTGGCGAAGAATTCCTTGCGCACGTAAGCGCCGTCGCGCGCTTTGAATGCCTGATACTCGCCGTCAACAGCTTCTTCCATCCGTTTGCGCAGCACGCCGAGCTTGTCGCGCTCGAGCAGCGCGTCCCAGTTGCTGCCCCACAACACCTTGATTACGTTCCAGCCGACGCCGCGGAAGTCGGCTTCGAGCTCCTGGATGATCTTGCCATTGCCGCGCACCGGTCCGTCGAGCCGCTGCAGATTGCAGTTGACGACGAAGATCAGGTTGTCGAGCTTCTCGCGCGCGGCGAGCGAAATTGCGCCGAGCGATTCGGGCTCATCCATCTCGCCGTCTCCCACGAAGGCCCATACCTTGCGGTCGCCCATCGGCGCGAGACCGCGGCCCTCGAGATACTTCATGAAACGCGCCTGGTAGATCGCCATGATCGGACCGAGGCCCATCGAGACCGTCGGGAACTGCCAGAACTCGGGCATCAGCCATGGATGCGGATATGAGGAGAGGCCCTTGCCATCTACCTCGCGGCGGAAATGAAGCAGTTGATCTTCGCTGATTCGTCTCTCGACGAACGCGCGCGCATAGATGCCGGGCGACGAGTGTCCCTGGAAATAAATCAGGTCGCCGCCGTGCTCTTCGGACGGTGCGCGCCAGAAGTGGCTGAAGCCGACGTCGTAGAGCGTAGCCGCCGACTGAAAGGTCGCGATATGTCCGCCGAGCTCCGACGATTCCTTGTTGGCACGCACCACCATCGCGAGCGCGTTCCAGCGGATTGCGGCATTGATGCGCCGCTCGATTTCACGATCACCCGGATAGCGCGGCTGCTGTTCAACCGGAATCGTGTTCAGGTACGGCGTGTTCGCATTGTAGGGAAGAAATGTGCCACGCGAGCGGGCGCGCGCGATCAGATTCTCAAGCAGATAGTGGGCGCGATCGATTCCTTCGGCATCGATTAGCGCCTCCAGTGCATCGAGCCACTCGGTGGTCTCCTCCGGGTCAACATCCTTGATCGTTTCCATCAGAGTCCGGTCCGTCAAATTGAGGTTTCATTACCGGCTCGCGGGCCGGCAAAGACAATTACTCGCCTAAATCTGAGGTTAACGGATTAATGCCTCAGAACACACCCCCCGGTATTTCCGGTGTAGAGAAAATAAACTAAAGTGCGATGCGACCAGCAGAAGGTGATCCTGGCGGTCGCAGCCATAAAGGAGCATCGCAGATGGGCGGTAACGAGAGCCGGCGCTCGACGTTGAGCGTAGTATCGATCGCCATCGCATTCGTGATGGGAGGCATCATCTTCGGATGCTCGGAGACATCGAAGCCTTCGCCTAACGTGGTCGAGCGGATGGAGGGTCAGAGTACGGTCGTTCCGGCCGCGACCGGATTCCTCGGCGACGACTATTCGCTGCTCAAGCCCGGACAGGAAGGGCAGGCCGCACTCGTTTACATCAATCCGAACGTGCAGTGGAGCCAGTACGACAAGGTCATGCTGGAGCCGGTCGAGTTCTGGGACGGCGAGAGCTCCAGCATCTCGCCCGAAGACCAGCACATGCTGACCTCGTATTTCTACAATCAGTTGAAGACGGATTTGCAGAAGAATTTCACACTG
>JASHQJ010000262.1 GCA_030037595.1 Candidatus Binataceae bacterium | reverse complement strand
AGCACGGTCGAGGTTGGAATCGGAACGTCGGGAATCGCGACGCGCTTTAGTGGCCGGTCGAGATACTCGAGCGCCTGCTCCATCAGCATCGCGCCGATTTCCGCGCCGACGCCGAGCGTCTTGTAACTTTCCTCGGCGACTACGATCTTTCCGGTCTTCTTGACCGATTCAATTATCGCGGGACGGTCGAACGGATTCAGCGAGCGCGGATCGATAACCTCTATATGATGTCCTTCATTGGCGAGGCGATCTGCCACCGCCATCGCCTTCGGCACCATCGCGGAAATCGCGACCAGCGTGAGCGCATCGCCTTCGCGGCGCACTGACGCCTTGCCGAGCGGCACCAGGTAGTCGCCGTCTTCGGGGACCTCGCCCTTGGTCGCGTAGAGCAGCTTGTGCTCGAAGTAGAGGACGGGATTGTTGTCGCGGATGGCGCTCTTCAAAAGTCCTTTCGCGTCAGCCGGCGTTGCGGGGCAGACAATTCGAAGTCCCGGCGCGTGCATGAAAAATGATTCCGGGCACTGGCCGTGTTCGGGACCAACTCCTGCCGCGCCCGACGGGCATCGCACGACGAGGGGCACCTTGTACGCGCCGCCGTGCCCATATCGCCACATCCCGGCCTTCAGCACGATCTCATCGCCGGCAGTGAACAGGAAATCCGCGAACTGCAATTCGACGATCGGCCTGAGTCCCGTGAGCGCCGCCCCAACGCCGGCACCGACGAACGCGTTCTCGGAGATCGGCGTGTCGAACACGCGCTCCTCGCCGAACTGCTCCTTGAGGCCCGAGGTGATTCTGAAGATACCGCCGAAGTTGGCGACGTCCTCACCGTAGAGGATCACCGTCGCATCGCGGCGCATCTCTTCTTCGATCGCTTCCTTGATTGCCTGGGCGTACGTGATTGTCCGCATCGTTGTCGCTCCCGCTCAGGCGTAGAGGTCTTCGAGCGCGCTCTCGGGCTTCGGGAACGGCTGCTTCTGCATGAATTCGACGGCGCGATCGATCTGCGCGCGCGCGTCAGTGTCGATCTCTTTCTTCATCGCCTCGGTCAAAATCTTTTCGTCTGAGAGCTTGCGTTCGTAGATAGGAATCGGGTCGCGGCGCCAGTGTTTCTCGACTTCCTCGCGCGAGCGGTACGAATCGGGGTCGCCGATCCAGTGGCCCCAGAGTCTGTAAGTCTTCGCTTCGACCAGCGACGGTCCTTCGCCGCGCCGGGCGCGCGCAATTGCTTCGCTCACCGCGCTGTAAACCTGCTCGACATCGTTGCCGTCGATCACCTTGCCGGGCATGGCGTAGCCCTTGGCGCGATCCGCGATATCTTTCACCGCGGTCGAGCGCTCTGTCGGCATCGAGACCGCCCAGCCGTTGTTCTCGCAGAGCAAGACGACCGGCAGCTTGCGCACCGCGCAGAAGTTCGCGCTCTCGTGGAACGTTCCACGATTCGACGTGCCGTCGCCGAAGAAGCAGAGCACGACGCGATCCTCGCCCTTGACCTTGATCGAGAGTCCAGCGCCCGAAGCGATCGGAAAGCATCCGCCGAGCGTGCCGCTCTCGCCGAGCACGCCGAGCTCGGGATAGACGACGCGCATCACACCGCCCTTGCCGTGATTGGTGCCGCCTTCCTTGCAAGCGAGATCGCAAAGAATCTTCTCGAGCGGGATTCCGCGCGCGACCCAGTAGGCGACGCCGCGGTGCGCATAAAGCATGTAGTCATCCCGGCCCAGCGCCGCGATCGCCGCGCACTGCAGCGCCTCCTGGCCGACGCCGGGATGCATGAAGCCGCCCACCTGTCCCGCCTTGATCAGCTCGGCGACGCGTTCTTCGAGCCTGCGGCTCAGGATGATCTTCCTATAGATGTCGAGCGCGAGTTTCTTGTCCATCGCGATTTACTTCCTGCTTGTCCCCTTCGCCAACGATCACTCTCCGTTGGGGAAAAGTCATCTGGTCGAGAGAAATGGGTCCTATCCCGCGCCCAAACTATCCGAGAGCGAGGCGTTTCTACAAACCCGTTTTCGTTCGACGCACTGCGACCCTCGGCATGGACCGCGTCAATTTATCCTCGTCGCATTTTCGGTGCCGCGGTAGCAGAATAACGGCGGGGATCCGGATTAACTCGGGCGCCTGCGGGCGTCCTTAATCCGTGAGGTGCGTCATGACTCGTTTTGGTTCCTCGGTACTCGCCGCGACGATCGTTTTCGGGGCGCTGGTCTTCCTTGCATCCGCTCACGCCGACGACATGGAAGGGATGGACATGGGCGGCGGCGACAATTCGAACTCGAGCGCGATGGGCGGGATGGGCGCGCATATGAAAATGACCGATCACATGACGATGACGGAACTGCGCCCGGCGACAGCCGCCGACACCGTCCGCGGTCAGGAAATCATCCGCACGATGCGCGAGAAGCTCGCCAAGTACGAAGACGCCAACGTCGCGATCGCGGCCGGCTACGTCCCGTACCTGCCGACGGTACCGCAGGACGTGTATCACTTCGCGAGCCGCGAGCGCACCGCGTCGGAATACGCCGGCGATTTCGATCTCGCCGAGCCCGGCTCGCTGCTATACGAGAAGAAGACGTTTGGCGGATGGAAGCTGGTGGGCGCCATGTACGACGCACCGGCGAGCGACACGCCGGAACAGCTCGACCAGCTGATTCCGCTCGGACTGGTAAGATGGCATGCGCATACCAACATCTGTCTGCCAGCGGGCGTGACCGAACAGGACGTGTTCAATGGTGAGATTCATAGCCGCCCCGTGGCGCGCAACTTCAATGATCCCGGGGCGGCCCTGCGGATGCGCTTCGGATACCTGGCGGACCCGCGCTTCGGTTTCACCGGAACGATCGCGGACGAGGCGTCATGCGAGGCGGTCGGCGGCAACTTCCACGCGCAGATCTTCGGCTGGATGGTGCACGTCTATCCATTCGCGAGCGAGGACTTCAAGGTCGCGTTCAGCCTGGACGCGCCCTGAATTTCGTGCATCAAAGACGATGAACTTCGACCTTTGTATTGATGTCGACGACGTCGCTCGCGCGGTGCGCTTCTATGTCAACGGCGTCGGCTTTGAACTGGTCAAGCAGGAAGCCGAGTGGGCACAGCTCAAAGCGGGCGAGCACACCATCTGGATTTTGAAAATCGATGCCGGTAAGCAGGGCGCCATCTTGCGGGACTACTCGCGTCATTGGACTCCGCTTCACTTCGATATCAAGGTCGCCGACATGGAGTCCGCGATCGAGCGTGCGGTGGCGGCGGGTGGACAGCTGGAAGGCCGGCCAAAGCCAGAACTGGCCAATTTTTCAGATCCCGCGGGAAACGGCGTGGACCTGGTGCTGACCAAGTAGCGCCTTATTTGCTCTTCCGGGCGGGCGTGGACTCGATTCGATAGGCGCAGCGGCGCGCGCCCGCGAGGATGTGATCGATCCGTTCGACGCTGACACGCGGACCGAGCACTTCGCGAAAGAGATTCAGCTCTTCGCGGCAGAGACCCTGGCAGGTCGCCGCTGCGGCGCAGATGGGACAGTGATTCTCCGCGAGCAGCATCGCGCCGCGAGCCATCTTCGAGCATTCGGCCATGTAACCCTGCTCGCGCCTGATCGCGGCGAGAGCCTGCACGCGCGCCGCGAGCGATTTGCCAACGCCGCGAAGGCGCTTCCGATAATCGTCCAGCTGGCGGCGCGTCCGCTCGGCGAGAAGCCGTTCCATACCGGATTCGCCGAAGGCAGCGCGGACAGCGCTGATGATCTCGATCGTGAGGTCGCCGTGCGAGTTGGGAAATCGCGCCGCCGCGGCTTCAGTCAGACGCCATACTCGCGTCGGCCGTCCGACCTTGCGCCGCTCGTCGGAATACGCAACCTCGCCCACTTCGGCGAGTCGATACAGATGCTGCCGCACGGCCATCGGCGTGACTCCCAGGCGCTTTGCGACCTGCGCCGCGGTCTGCGGGCCACGCGTCTTGAGCTGGTAGAGAACGCCCTCTTTCGCCTTCACCTCATCGGTCATGGGCAACCAGCGTAACCAAGCGGCCACCGATAAGCAAAGACGTGGCTTGACTTAGATAGTAAAGCGAGTACTTTACAAATCAGATCTTTACAGGAGGGCGCCGCGATGGATCGAGAGCCGCCTGCAACCGAAGCCCGTTTCGTTCGCGCATTCGCGCTAACCGAGCTCCCTGAGATGGGTTGCTGCACCGTTACCCTCGAAGGACACGTGATCGCCGTCTTCCAGACCATCGTCGGAATCTTCGCGGTGGACAGTCGATGCCCGCACATGGGCTTCCCTCTAGACCGCGGCAGCGTCAAGGATTGCATCCTCACCTGCCACTGGCATCACGCGCGCTTCGACCTGAAGAGTGGCGGCACCTTCGACCAGTGGGCCGACGACGTGCGCGTCTTCCCCGTCGAAGTTCGCGATGGCGCCGTATGGATCGATGTCGCGGAGCACGACGACCCGATCCGCCGGCGAGACGAGCGGCTTCGCGTCGGCCTCGAACGGGACATTCCGCTGGTGATCGGTAAATCTGTTATCGGCCTGATGCAGAGTGACGGCGGCGCGCGCGAGGCATTCAAAATCGGACTCGGGTTCGGCACGCGTAACCGGCGCGCCGGATGGGGCAGCGGGCTCACGATCCTGACCTGTATGATGAACCTGCTGCCGCATTTAGCCGCCGACGATCGCCCGCGCGCGCTCTATCAGGGGCTCGGCGCAGTGGCCGAGGATTCTGCCGGGCAGGCTCCGCTTTTCGCGGTACGTCCTCTGCCCGGGCGAAGCGGCGATATCGCGACGCTCAAGCGGTGGTTCCGCTCGTTCGTCGAGGTGCGCGACAGCGAAGGCGCCGAGCGCTGTATTGTAAGCGCTGTGCGCCAGGGCGCGTCGGCGCGCGAAGTCGCAGACATGATGTTCACTGCCGCGACCGACCATCGGTATCTCACGATTGGGCATGTGCTCGACTTCACGAACAAGGCGTTCGAAGCTCTCGATCACGCCGGATGGGATTTCGCGGAGCAGGCGCTGGCCAGCCTCGCATCGAGCTATGCCAACGCCGATCGGATGGAAGAATCGAACTCGTGGCGCAGCCCAGTTGATCTAATAGAAATTCTTGAGCGCGCGTTCGAAGCGCTTCCGGTCGCCTTGGAAGCTGGCCGCAGCGCTCGGCAAATCTGGAATCAACCGGATGAGCTCGCGAATGCCGTCCTCGGCGAAGATCCCCAGGCCATTGCCGACGCCATGCTCTCCGCTCTCCGTGGCGGATGCTCACCCGCCGAGCTTGGCGGTTCGGTGGCATATGCTGCGGCGCTTCGAATCGCGCGCTTTGCGCTCAGCAACGAGTTCGGCGACTGGGATACCGCGCATCACAGCTTCACCTTCTCGACTGCCGTGCACCAGGCCCTGGTGCGTGCGCCATCCGTCGAGTTGATCCGCGGCGCGTTCGACGCCGCGATGAGCGTGTACCTGACGCGATTTCTCAACGTGCCGCCGGCGCGGATTCGACATGCGAACGGCCGCGCGATCGACTCGGCGACACTGCTCCGGGAATTGCCAACGATTCTCGATCGCCAGCAGCAAGTCGATGAGACCGCGGCAACCATTGCGGCCTACCTGCACGCGGACGGCAAACCAGAGGCGCTGCTCGCCGCGCTCGGCGGCGCGATGCTCCGCGAAGATCGCGATTTTCATACGATCCAGAACATCGAAGCGGCCTTCCGGCAATATTCGATGCTCGCGGGGACGCACGCCGCGACCGACGTTCTGATCGCCACGGCCAGATA
>JASHQJ010000261.1 GCA_030037595.1 Candidatus Binataceae bacterium | reverse complement strand
AGGATCAAATTCTGGACCGCAGGATAAATGCTTGCGCCAGCCATCCACGGAACAGAATTGACCATCGCGAATTGCGGTTCTTGCGGCTGGTCGGCGACGGATGCTGCGTCCTGAAGGCGAAGGCACGCAACTATCAGCACTGGAGCGTCTGCCAGATGTTGGTGCAGATAGAGACCGGCGGTTAGAAACCTGCGATACTCTCCTTCGCTCATGTGGGCCGGTTTGTCCGCTTGCTCGTACCAGGAAGCTAGCACGGCGCCCGCCCGCCGATAGATATCGCCCAGCCTTCGACGTTGCTCATCGTTCCGGACCACGACGAAGAGCCAATTCTGTTCGTTGCCACCGCATGGCGCCTGGATCGCCGCTCCGAGAACCCTCGCCAAGACCTCATCGGGAACGGGATCTTGCTTAAAGCGTCGCAGCGATCGACACGAATAGATCGTCTCGAAAATCCCCGGTTCGCCCATCGTTCTTTCTCCATCGTGCCAAGCGGGTACGCAGCGCACCGGTTTGATTGATGGGTGATAGGACCGACCGGACCGGAAGGTACAGACCGGTCATCAAACTGCGTTCAACTCATCGAGCAACGCCTTGGCCTCCTTCAAATCGCCGGTGTCGAAGCCCTCGGTGAAGTGGCGGCCGCACTTCGCCGATGACTTCAAGGAGATTCATCTTCACAGGTTGAGTTCCTTCGCGAGCCGCTCGGCGTGCCCGGGTGCGCCGATCTCGAGATAGCCCCGTTGCGCCTCCCGCAGCAGTTGTCCGCGCGCCGTGTCCGCGCCGAGCACGCCAGCCAGCTCCGCGCGCCACTCACAGAGCGCAGGTGCGAGCGTCTTTGCGCCCGTGCGTTCGATCAGCTCGGCAGCGCTAGCAAGAGAGGCTTCGGCTGCCGCGCGTGCCGCCGGGCCGTCCCGTCGGATGAGGACGCGAGCCACGACACCGTGGGCTACGGCTTCATATAGCCTACGCAGCGAGCGCCGGCAGAGCGCGATCGCTTCCTCGGCAGCGGATTGCGCGGCCCGCAGATTGCCGGCCTGAAGCAGCGCCTCGGCCAACAATGCCCCCGCCCTACCCGCGTGTGCCTTTTCGACGTGGCGAAATGCGTCATGAGCGGCGCGAGCGTGCTCGATGGCGTCGGCAGCCCGCCCGGCAGCGAGGTACGCGCTGCCAAGGACGGTTTCTACGGAGGCGACCATATTCTGTACCTCGCCTAGTGTGCGGCCAATCGTTTCGGCCTGACGGGCGCTCGTGAGCGCCCGGTCCGCGTCGTGGGCCAGATAGTAGGCTTCGGAAGTATTCCTCAGGGCATAGAAGACCATCTCCGGCGTACCGTCATCCTCTGCGAAGCGGCGGCAGCGGCCTAGCTCTTCGAGCCCCTCCGGAAGTCTACCCATCCAGGTGAGGCAATAGCCGCGCCATAACGAAAAGGAAGAACGGGGATGGCAGCCCAAGATCCAATCCTCGGAGGAAATTTGGCAGGAGAAACGCGCAAGCCCGTCCTCCGCGATCCGGATCGCCTCTGCCAACCGTCCGCTAAAGCTGAGTGCGTCGACGAGATACATCGACGCATTGGCTTGTACGGCAATATCGTCGATTTCGAGTGCAGCGCGCCGGTTCTTGATCGCCAGCTCGAGATACTCAGGCACGTCGCCGGCGCTGCCGCGTGCCCGGGCGTAGACCATCGACAGGTACAGATAGGCGCGTCGATCGCCGATAGAGTTCGCCAGGCTCTGCCCTTCCTCCAGCAGGGCGCGCACCTCGTCGAGCCCCATGCTTTCCTTCCTCCAGTTCAGGTTCAGAAGCTGCCCGCAGGCGGCGATGCCGAGCGCCGCGGCTTCGCGGTTGTTCGGAAGTTCACGCCGCAGCGCGCGCACCCGGCCCCAATGATGTGCCGCGGCCGCGAAGTTATTGCGCTGCACCCACTCGGCCGCGCGCCGATGCCAACGCGCGGCGCTGGTCGCCTCGCCGGCCTCCTCCCAGTGATGCGCCAGCAGCGCGGCGCGCTCATCGAGATGCCCCGCGTCTTGCTGCTCAATGGCACGCGCTACCGCAGCGTGCACCTGATGGCGGCGCTCGCTTAGCTGGCTGCCAAGCGCAACTTCCTGTATCAGCGGATGTTTGAATGCATACTCGGCCACCGGGTAGAGCGCCTGCTCGTGGACGAACTCGGCCCGCTGCAGCGTGCCCAGCGCCGCCTTCAGCTCGTCAGCCGGCAGCTCGGCCACCGCCGCCAGCAGCGGCTCCGCGAAATCCTTGCCGATCACGGACGCGACTTGCAGCAGCCGTTTCTCCCGGTCCGCTAGCCGGTCAATGCGTGCCGCCAGCACCGCCTGCACGGTTGCCGGTATCTTCAGCTTCGCGATCGGTGTCATCAAACGGTAGGCGCCGCGGGTGCCTCGGAGATGCCCCGACTCGATCAGTGACTGTGCCACCTCCTCGATGAAGAACGGGTTGCCGCCGGTGCGCGCGTGGATCGGACCCGCCAGTCCGGCCAGGCTCGCATCCTTGCCGAGCAGATCGGCCAACAACTCGGCGATCGCCTCGCGTCCGAGCGGCGCCATCGGGACTTGCCTGTACCACGACTTATGCATCCACTCGGCACGGTACTCCGGCCGGAACGTCACCAGCAGCAGGCTGCGGCTCCCGGCTCGTGCGTCGACCATGTGCTCAAGGAACTCGGCGCTGGCGGCGTCGAGCCAATGCAGGTCCTCGACCAGCGTCACCGTCGGCTGCGTCTCCGTCACCCTTTGAATCAGTCGGCGAATTGCCCCGATCAGTTGACGCTGACGTGCCTCTGGTCCTAGGCGCGGCGCCGGGCGCTGTGGATCGCTTACCCCGAGGAAGTCGAACAGCAGCGGCAGCGCCTCGCCGAAGCTCTGGTCGAGTAGCAACATGCGACCGGCGATCTTCTCCCGAGCGCTGCGCTCGTCGTCCTCCAGCGTGATGCCGAAATATGCGCGGAACAGCTCGACGATGGGGAGAAAAGGAATGTTGCGCCCATGGGCGACGGCGCGCCCTTCGTACACACGCATACCGCGAGCGCGGCAGTGTTCAAGAAACTCGAAGCACAAGCGGCTCTTGCCGGCGCCCGCCTCGGCCACCACGCCCACCACCTGCCCGTTACCCGCTGCCGTTTGCTCCAGGGCGTCTTCCAAAGTGCGGAGATCCGCCGCGCGTCCGACGAAGCGCGACAGCCCGCGAACCCGCGAAAGGTCGAAGCGCGTGCGCAGCGGCCCGGGTCCGGTGACTTCATAGATTTCCAGTGGCTCACTGACCCCGTTTATGCGTGCCGGTCCAAGCGACTTCAGTGTGAAAAACCCTTCCACAAGTTTGCGCACGGATTCAGTGATCGCGATCGAGCCCGGCGCTGCCATCATCTGTACACCGGCTGCGACGCTGATTGATTGCCCGATCGGCGCGTACTCGGTGCGGCCTTCGCCGGTCAGGATCTGACGCATCACCACCTCTCCGGTGTTGGCTCCCACCCGAACTTGCAGGTTCAGGCCCTTCTCGGCGCGCAACTTCTGGGCATAGCTCCTGACTTCGGCCTGCATCCGCAGGGCCGCGAACAATGCGCGCTGCGGGTGGTCTTCGTGGGCGATTGGCGCTCCAAACAGCGCGAAGATGCCGTCATCGGTGGATCGGATGACATAACCGTCATAGTGATGGACAACGTCGATCATCAGCTTCAACGCCGGGTCGACGATGGCGCGGAGCTCCTCAGGGTCCAGGTCTTCGCTGAGTCCCATCGATCCTTTGAAATCCGCCAACAGCGCAGTGACCATCTTGCGCTCGCCCTCGACATTTTTGGGGGCAGATGTGTCGGCTAGCCGAATCTGAAGATCATCGGATTTCGTTGCTATGGCCGCCGTTGGTCGCTGCTCCTCTGGCTGAGCCGCAGGCTGCGCCGATGTGGCCAGAGACTCCTTACACGCGCTGGCGATGAATCTGTAACCCTTGCCCGGAACGGTGATTATGAATCGCGGTGCATCCGCGTCGTCGCCTAGCGCCCGCCGAATTTTCCTTACCGCGGCGTTAATGCTGGCGTCACCGTCCAGGAAAATACCCTTTCCCCAGACTCGTTCCAGAATCTCGTCGCGCGCCACCATTTGGCCGCGTCTTTCAGCGAGTAAGAAGAGCAAATCGAGAGGGATGCACTCGAGATGTACGACTCGGCCCTTACGGCGGAGTTCGTACGCTCCCCGGTCGAGCTCGAAATCTGCAAAACGCAGGATCATCGAAGAACGCCCCCAAGAACAAAAGAAAGTCTATTTCGGCAGCGCAGATGCGTATAGCGCCCCAATCTTCAGTAACCCTCCAAAGGATCTTCAGCCGCTAATCATTGGCGACCATCGCGATAGATCTCACCACCATATCAAACACGGTAGGCGGTCTCTTCTGCGTGCCGGGCTAAGGTATCCCCGTCGATCGAGTACCGAGGCTGTCTTCGAATATCGAACGCAATTCGAGCGTTGACGGCCACGGACGCCTACTGAAGGGGTGTGTCGAGCAACGTGAAAATTTTGTTGCGGTTGTCGGGCGCGACGGGTTGGTGCAGAAGAACACCGCGTAGCGAGTATTCTTCTTGTCAACCTAAGCGATCTTCAATTCATCGAGCAGTGCTTTCGCGTCCTTCAGATCGGCGGTGTCGAAGCCCTCGGTGAACCAGTTGTAGATTTCGGCGAGCATCGCGCGCGCTTCGTGGTGTTTGCCCTGCGTGGCGAGCAGCCGCGCGAGGCTGGTCGTCGCGCGCAATTCCAATGATTTAGCGTCCTGCCGGTGTGCGACTTCAAGCGCCTGGAGAAAACATTCTGCCGCCTCTGTCGCAGCCTTGGCGTCGCGCATCAGGAATAACTCACCCTTCAAGCGCAAAGTTTCGGCCTCAAGAATCCGCGCCCCGGTACGCGCTGCCAGTTCGAGCCCCGCACCTACCGCCTCGAATCCTTCCTCTGCGTGGCGAGTTGCAAGGTAAATTTGAGCGAGCCCGATAAACAGCCACGACGAGATTGCAGGGATTTTGATGACTTCGTTCCGATACTGCACCACTTCGCGCAGCCCCTGACCAATCTGGCCCAGTTCCGCACGGGCCACGCCGCGCAACATACCGGTCAGAGCAGAAAGCGCTAACATTCCATATTCATCTGCAAGTCTCATGGCTTCGTCGGCATCTGCATTGGCGGCCTTCCAGTTCTTCAGTTGCAAGTTCAGCGCGACCGACCACCACAATGCGGCGACTAGGTCGTTAGGTGAGGCTTTTGACTCGCGCGCGACAGACAGGGATTCGTTGCTTGGGTCAGTTGCGCGTTGCGGATAGCCCAAAGCCCAGTAAGCAAAAGATCCTATTGCTCGACTTTGAAGGCGCCAATCATAGAGTCTTGCTGACCGCTTCGGAGAAACACTTGTCGATAGCTTCACGGCCTGTTGGAACTCATGTCCTGCCGCTAAGAAGTCTCCCTCGTAAAAAAGAGTGTATCCAAGCCAGGACCGGGCGTGCCCAACCATATCGGAATCGCGCTGGCGCAGCGCGTTTGCTAGCGCTTTCTCGTAAATGAACCGTGCCTTCTGAAGATCGAATCCTATGGTTGGTAGAGGCCCCGAGTCCGTCAGAACCTCGAACAGGCTAACGTCATCGCCGAACTTCTCCGCCAACTCGCGCAACCGCTCCAGGGCGATCGTACTGGACTCGATACCTCCCGGGCCGAACGCTTCGCAGATAGCCAGACTGAGACGTACGGCAATCTCGCTACGATCACGCTCGGGAGTATCTGGTTGACTTTGAAGTAGCTCGAGAGCTTCAGTGAGTTGGACAACTGCTTCCGAGTAAGCCGACCGGGACATCACCTGCTGTGCAGCCAAATGCAGGTAATTCACCGCTTTGACGGCATCACCACTGCGGACGTAGTGACGCGCGAGATCCTCATAGTGATCGGCGAGGCTCGCAGCGAACAACGACTCGATGGCGCCAGCGGCTCGCTGATGCATCTGCCTGCGCCGCTCGACCAGGATCGAGTTGTAGGCCACGTCTCGGGTCAGTGCGTGCTTGAAGATGTATTCGGTATCGCCCACCGCCGGCTGCTCGTAGATGAACTCGCCCAGCTGAAGGTCATTTAGCATCCGGTCGAGCTCCTCGGCGGACTTGGGTTCGACCCCACGAACCAGCGACATCGGGAACTCGCGCCCGATGACCGATAGAGTCTGTAAGAGTTGCTTGGTGTCCGATGGGAGCCGGTCAATACGCGCTGCAAGCACCCCCTG
>JASHQJ010000260.1 GCA_030037595.1 Candidatus Binataceae bacterium | reverse complement strand
AGTTGCCGCTTGAGCCGCAGCGAGCGCGCAGGTCAAGGTCGGCTTGGCGGCGAGCGCATGCGAGCGAACCCTTGAGGTGCGCGTCTCGCGAAGGCTAAGCGACCCCGCAGCCCTGAGAGTTGATTGGATCCTTCGAGCAATCGCCAGCCGTCCATTCGGGGTCGTTAACGCCCCACATTTCGCTGCGGAGAGCACTGCCCCAGACGGTTTGTCGGGCTCTTTAGGCCCACGGGGCAAGAAGGGGTCAAGCGCTCGTACTAAGTCGCTCGGAGGGATCGCGTTTTCCTATCAACCGGCGAGCGGCAAGCGGCCGGCCGGTTTTGGTCGGAGCCGATACTTGTAGGTGGTCGTGCGTTTGAAATTGCCTTGTTCGACGCCCGCGCCAGTAACGCTGAAGTCGGTGCCGTCGCGCAGCATGGCGAACAAGATGCGGCACAGCCGATGGGCCACGGCTACTACCGCGGTTTTGTATCCACGCCGCGCGCAAACCCTGGCAAAGTGCGGATTCAGTGGATGGGAGAAGCGCCGCGCATGATGCGCCGCCTCGCACAGCATCGCGCGCAGCTCAGCCGAGCCACGCTTGGTGATGTGACCGTGGGCGTCTCGTTCACCAGATTGAAAAGTACTTGGAACTAGCCCCGCGTAGCTCGCAGCGTGCTTGGAATTCTCAAAGCGGCTGACCTCGGCGAACGCGGCGATCGCGGTGAGCGCGACGATCGGACCCACGCCTGGGACCGTTTCGAGTCGTTTCACCGCCTCGCGCCGCTCGCGCGCGCTTTCCCCCAGACTCAGGTCAAGCGCACGGACCCGCTCGGCCGCTTGGCGCCATACTGCATAGTGATGGAACACATGCTCCTTAAGGTGCTCAGCGACGACGTCACCGGCGAGTAAGCGCTGCCAGTGCGCATCAGTGCGCAAGCTGCCGCGCGGGCCGCTGGGTTGCCCGATCTCACGCAACAGTCGTTTCACCGCATTCACCTCTGCCGTCTGGATGCGAATGAAGTGGCGCCTGCGGGACAACGCGGTGCGCAGCTCGCTAATAGCAGGATTGGGCACATGAACTATCGAGCGATAAAAGCCGCGACGCAAACCTTCACTCAACTCCAAGGCGTCGCGCGTATCGCTCTTCTGCTCAGGCCGGTGCGCCTTGCGCCTCACCTCATGCGCATCGATCACGATCGGCTTGAGCTCCAAGCGCACCAGTTCCCGCGCTACGAAAAACGCCGAAGTGCCGGTCTCGAGCGCGACCCCAGTGCCCGCCGGAAGGCCACAGCTGTCACGCAAACGCTTCAGCCCATCGACCGTCGTCGGTACTGACCCCCGCGCCACCAGCGCACCCTCATCATTCTTCACTACGAATACGCTTTCCCGGCTGTGCACATCGAGACCTACATAGTACTTTCCCATCGGGTCATCCTCCGTCATCGATTGGGGCGTTGCTCGCAACGACCCCGCGGTTTGCTGCGGACCAAACCGCAGTGACGAGCGGGATGGCCCAACGCCTTCATCGATACGGTTTGATGGACACTCCTTCGCGCGCTACTTTCGCGCTTTTCGGAGTGTCCATGAAACCGGGCCAAGTCCATTCGGCGCTCCAAGCTCGTAGAAGGAAGCGGGGGAGCGGTCCATCCCATCAGTATTTAATCGGCATTGACAACACATCAATCTCTGGTAACACATCGTGGTACCGGCATTTACAGCCGGGGTCCGTGAGGGATGATCGAGTACCCACCGCAGCCCATTGAG
Organism: Candidatus Binataceae bacterium; assembly: GCA_030037595.1. Taxonomy (GTDB): domain Bacteria; phylum Desulfobacterota; class Binatia; order Binatales; family Binataceae; genus JASHPB01. Next base: position 3,260 of record JASHQJ010000260.1, on the reverse strand, counting down.
TATCAGCCGTCGCGTTGTCATCCGCTTTTCTTGTTCCGGAAATTTGGCGTGTCGAAGCGAGGCAGAAGCGTCTCAAAAGGGTCGCTGGGCCGTTTTTGTTCGGAGAATTCGAGATGATGGCGTTGGAAAGGGCCGAAGCGGCGTTTAGGGACGCGGAAGTCGACACTTGGTTTTGAGAGACTGATCCGAGCGGCGGTAGGCTTGGAGGGTGGAGATTTTAAGCCCGGTCAAGTCCGACGTTTCTGCGACTGAGAGCCAACGAGCCATCAATTGTTGGATACCCGCGATTTGAGGCGGGTGCAATGTCATTACCCGATTGTGCCATCCATCGAGCCGGTTCAAGGCTCGTGCCCGAAATCAGAGCGGCAAATTGTGAAGGTTGTTTCTCGCGCATCTGACCCGCGGACGAAAGGCTTATAACAGGCTGAGATCGAACGTGCCGGTTCCTTTGCATTGCTTGCCGCCCTCTAGCACGTAGGCGCCCATAAGAGTGTCGTCGTCGATAGTGGCGATTATCTTCATGGTGCACTGCGGTTCGCTAGTCGTGTTTTTCAGCGTGAGGGTCAGCTCATCGCCCGAGATTTTGCCTTTCACGGTGCCACTTGCATTTGCATTGGTCGCGAGCAGCGCGAAGGATCCGCCGATCTTGGCCTTATTCTGTGACAGCCGTAGAGTCAGTGTACCGGTGCCGTCGAAGCCGGAGTCCAACGTTCCCGTCCAGGTGCCGGCGACCTGGATGATGATTGGATTTGCCCGGGCATCAGCGCTGACCGCATCCTGCCCACGAACTGCGCGAGGGCCGAGAACCAGGGCTACGATCATTGAAACGGCAAGTAACCAAGTGAAGCGCAAAGGTGAACCCATTAAGACCGGACCTCCAGAGGTCGCGAATAGATTCCCGCGTAATCGATAAGGTAAGCATGTTTTAACGGCAAGATGCGTCCGGCGTCAAGAAGAACCTTATCGAGTTCGCCTAAATAAACGGAAATCCAAAACTCCACCAAAAGGGGAAAAAGCGCGCTATATTGAATGGCACTCAAGCAGAGGTGCCGACCTCGGTTCAGGTCCTGGTCTATTGAGTGCTGCGCAAGGAAACGCCATTCGACCATCAAGACGAGTCGTCGTCCAAGCACTCTTCTGATGCCGTCTCGGATGAAACCCAAAGTGGGTTGCCGGCGTGTTTCTCATTAGTGGCCAGAATCGCTCGTCCAACCTCGTTCACCGGAACCGTATCGGACATCGTAGGTGCAGGTCCCAACCGGCCGAGCCAGCGCGAACCGGAGAGTGCGTTCGTGCCCGCCCAACACGCTGATTAATTGGATCGGTCAAAAGAAGTTCGGCTTTGACGATGGATCGCGGCGCTTTGGCGGCGCGACGCGTATTTACTTCCCGACGCTGCGCGCGTTCTGCCTGGTGTGCTCACGCCTAAGCCGAGGACCAATCGAGGTCAGCTCGGTGCAAGCTGACGCTGGGACACCCATCGATTGTGGAGAAGGCAGCGTCGTCGGTCTTCGATTCCGAGGACACGACGCGTGAGATGATTTCGAAAGGGCGGACGGATTACCGCCCGCCCCTCCCCCAGATCCCGGCTCTGCAAATGTTAGCGAGAGCACGTCGACACTCGAAGCCTAGTTTCGATTCACGACCGGCGTCAATCGAAATTCGTCGGAGTGAACACAGAGCGCCAGCGGCCGGAGCAAAGGGGAGTGAAACCTCCGAGTCGCTGGCGCCGGTGCAAGTGGAGGCTGTACGCTAGTTCGCCTCAAATTTTATGTCAACGCGCACCAGACGACTGAATTTCTCGATAAAGCTGATTGTGCTAATACTGACGCAATCGGCACGGGCGCCGGTCCCCTGATCCTGTGTCGCGAGGCGGGCCCTCGGCTGGCTCTGGGGTCCGCCTCTACTTTTTTATACGCGACAGGAGGGCGGACGGTAGCACTATAACCGGCCCCATTGCCAGCGTGGGAAGTGGAGTCTGACCGCGCCAGCATCGCACGTTTGGCCCTGCATCAGTAATAAGTCAAGTCAGTGATAGCAGTCACCTGATGCCTCCAATTGCATCGCGAACGGGAAACACCCTAGAAGGGGGCGCTAGTTGGGGGTTTGCCCCTTTTTCCCGATTGGCGTGCGGGCTGGTGATGCGAATCGCTGGCCCGCTTCTCTTTCTGGCAAGTGACGACCTGGAAAAATGCTAGCGGTCCCGCGAAGTTCCCGGACGAAGCCGACTGTGCTAAGAACTTCAGCGCGACTGACGCGGGCGAGCCCCTTTTGACCGTGTCGCGAGGCGGATCGCGGCTCATCCGGGTCCGCCTCATTTTTCCGACCTACTGGCGGTCCAATTTTCGATGTCGTCGATCTGAAAGGGCCACTGGCCGCCGATCCTGATCCTCGGAATTTCGCCTCGCCGCGCGACCCGACAGTCACCAAATAATCCTCTTCCAGGAACCGTCCCTCCAGACGGCCAATTTGACAGCCACTGCGGCAAACAGCCGAAGACAATTTCACTCCGCTGCGGAGCAGAAAAACACGCGCATTTTGCTACTCTATGGACATCGGCGGACAAGAGCGGAACTTTGGATCCGAGGGTTGGGAGACCGACTCCCTTTGGTTGCGCCACAATTTCTCACCGTGGTCCTCTTCTCTCCCCGCCGCTCCTCACTAGATTATTTCGCACCACGAGACCCTCGAAGCAGCGGTACTTTCAGAAAATGCTATTTGACCAGTGTTAAGGGATTATTTCGTCCATTAGTAGGAATTCTTATGGCATTTGGCGGGCCGTTGTGTAATATCCGACGGTAGCACGCTTTGATTTGCGCCATCGGCTTTGGGGCGCAGTGATCGACGGCGGGGGAGGCTGGATCGTGAAACCGCTGAGCGTCGTCATCGCGGCGATTATGCTGGGGCTTCTTGCTCCGTGCTTGCATGCGCAGACGCTCCAACTCGATCCCTCTCTTGCTTCAAGCCACGGCGACGGCGACGCCGATTGGATAGCCGTCACAGGCGGCGTTCCAACTCCGTTGCACAGCACGATTGCTCGCAATCCCGCGGATCCGCCGCCGAGCGTGCTAATCGTGTTCGAGGAATCGACCTTCTACTACGCATTGCTCAACCAGGGTGCCGCCGTCGCGCGCGCCTTTTTTCCAAACAAATCGAAATCGTCGTTCTCATTCGCGCCGGGTTACGAGGACGCGTGGCTCGACGCCGAATGTCACGCGGGACCGGTTACAATTGGTGCCGGACTCTCGAACACGCAAGCA
>JASHQJ010000259.1 GCA_030037595.1 Candidatus Binataceae bacterium | reverse complement strand
TGGCATCGCAAATTTCCCTCGCAGAGCTTCAAATCCACGACGACTTTCATTGCATTCTCCTTGGCTTGGACTGATCGGACCGATCCCAAGCCTGACCCGTCGGCGCTCAAAATACTAGGGTTGGACAGCGACTGAGCCAATAGCGGTTTGCGCGGAATGAATCGAAAGCGCTAAACGGATGCTGTCGCCTGAACCCCTGGAGGAAGCACCATGCCTGATTTTGGAATTTCGATGTTCCCGACCGACTACGCGATCCAGCCGGTCGAACTCGCGATCGCCGCCGAGGAGCGCGGCTTCGAGTCGATCTTCTTCCCCGAGCACACGCATATCCCGGCCTCACGCAAGACGCCATTTCCGGGCGGCACCGAACTGCCGAAGGAGTATTGGCATACGCACGATCCGTTCGTCGCGCTCGGCGCCGCAGCCGCGGTTACGAGGAAGCTCAGGCTCGGCACGGGCGTATGCCTCGTTATTGAGCGCGATCCGATCACGCTCGCGAAGGAAGTGGCCTCGCTCGACATGATTTCCGGCGGGCGCGTGGTGTTTGGAATCGGCGCAGGATGGAACGTCGAGGAGATGGAGAATCACGGCGCGGTCTTCAAGCGCCGCTGGAAAATCGTCAAGGAGAAGGTCCTCGCGATGCGCGAGATCTGGACCAGGGAGGCAGCCGAGTTCCACGGCGAGTTCGTCAACTTCGAGCCGATCTGGTCGTATCCGAAGCCGGTGCAGGCCGGCGGTCCACCGGTGCTACTCGGCTCGCAATCGCCGCATTCGTTCGAACGCGTCGCCGACTATTGCGACGGATGGCTGCCGATCAACTTCCCGCGCGCCGACTTCTCAGGACCAGTTGCCAAGCTGCGTGAAGCTGAGAAACGGGCCGGCCGCAAGAATCTCTCGGTCTCGATGTTCGGCGTGGGTCCGAACGAAGAGCACATCAAGCGGTTTATCGATCTCGGAATCGGACGGCTGATATTCGCGCTGCCGCCCGCGGGCCGAGAGACGGTGCTGCCGCTGCTCGACAAGTACGCGGAACTGAAGGCCAAATATCGTTAGGCATTTTTCCAGCGATCTGCTGGAATATCGGGATTGGATGTCTCGCGGGTGCGTGCTGCGTAGGGTCGCCAGGGTAACGAAAACGTCAATAAATTCACCTACCATGGCTATTGACTGGGGGCGAGGCTGGCTTTAGTCTAGCGAACCTATCGGATGCTGTCCAAGAAGACCAAATATGCGCTTAAAGCGATGCTGGTCCTGGCAAAGGAGTATGGACAAGGCCCGGTCTTGATCTCAGATATCGCACAGCGCGAGGGGATCCCGCGAAAGTTCCTCGAGCTCATCTTGCTCGAGCTGAGAAACCAGGGAGTGCTGCAGAGCAAGAAGGGCAAGGGGGGCGGATACTTCCTGGGCCGTCCGCCGCAGCAGATCAGCGTCGGCCAGGTCGTCCGCATACTCGAAGGACCACTCGCACCGCTGCCATGCGTGAGCAAGACAGCCTACATGCGATGCCGTGAATGCCGCGATGAGCGGACCTGCGGGATACGAATTGTGATGAAAGAAGTGCGCGATGCGACCGCCAAAATCCTCGATTCGACAACTCTGGATGACATGTTGCGCCGGGTCGAGGTCGTGGTAACGGGCAAAGAATCGTTGGCGTTTTCTATTTGAAAAATTTTTTGGAATCAAACTCTAGTAAATAAATAGAGTTAATTGTGAGAAGCGTATGAAACCAGAGCCAAGTTCCGAACAGCCCCTATCCACCCTCGACCGGCGTCAAGTCAGCCAATCCGACGAGGTTCTGAATAAAATCGCCAGCGCGATTCGCGGCGTGCGCTACGGCGCGGTCGAAATCGTGATCCAGGATTCGCGCGTGGTGCAAATCGAGCGCAAAGAAAAGTTCCGTTTCGATAAGCCCAACCGCTCCTAAAGCGCGGGCCCTTTGAAATCGCGGCAGACAACTGCCGCGTACATTGGAGCCGTTTTGATCAACCCGAGAGCTGACCGGTCATCCGGAGGTTCCCCGATGTGGGAGGAAATTCGCCGATGGCCCGTCATCCGTTGCTCGCCTGGGCAGCCTGCCGTTCTCGACGATCCGCGCGCCGCGCGTTTCGCTTCGCGGCGCTGATTCTTGGGATCGCTGTATCGTCGTCGCTCGCCCGCGCAGCCGAAGCACCCGAAATCACACTCTACGTCAATCCCAAGACGCATGTCGTCTATACCGAGCCGGTGCGAGGGACCGTACCGCTCGGCACATTCGGCCAGCTGAAATCAGCCGCGCAACTTCAGCGCGAGATCGAGGCAAAGACGCAGGCGCAACTCGACGCGCAGAAGCAGCAGATCCGCCAGGAGTTCGAGGCGCGGGAAGTCCAGCAGCAACAATGGAACGTCCAGATGGCCAAAGAGGTCTCCGAGATGCAGCCGGCGTGGCGGGACTTCGGCGACCGATGGTTCAAGAAAATCTCGATCGGCACCCTCGTCTATGGCGACTGGTCGATGTACACGCACACCGGATGGGGGCCGCAGTTTCTCGAGAACATCTACACTCCGGGTCCCGGCAACGATGGCTGGAATTCGTTCGATATCACTCGCGCCTATCTCGACACGCGTTTTACCCCGAGTGAAGATTTCAGCCTTCGCTTGACTCCGGAGCTCTACCGCCAATTCGGCGCGCCACAGCCGGACAAGATTGGATCGACCAGCGCCGTCAACTCGAACCTCGACGGCGCCGAGGGGGTGCGCATCAAGTACGCCTACCTGGACTACCGGACTTTCTTCAAGAACATCCTCAAGGTCGAGCCGTTAGCAACCGACGTGATCACGTTCGGCATCCAGCAGAATCCCTTCATCACGTGGGAAGAGAACCTGTGGGGTTATCGCTACGTGACGCTTTCGCCGTGGAACTTCGCGGGCTTCAGCTCCGCTTCGACCGGTCTCAGAATCGGCGGCCCGATCAAATTCAACGAGAAGCAGTACCTCGACTATGAAATCGGCGTCTACAACAACGGCAACTACAAGCAGTACGACGCGAGCAACATGAAGCAGGTCGAGGGCCGCGTCTCGGCGTATCCCTTCGGCGCCACTTCACAGTTCCAAGGTCTCGGCCTGACCGCCTTCTACGACTACGGCTATCCCAACACGTACGCGCCCGATCGCACTTTGACCTCGACCGGAGCACCGCTCGCGGGCAACGCTTCGGCCAATGGTCACATCACGCGCGCGGCTTTCGTCGCCTCGTATGAGGGCGAAGGCTGGCAACTCGCCGGTGAGTACGATTGGGGTCACAATGCGTTCAACGCCAGCAACTACTTTAACGGCGCTGCCCCAGTTGACGCATTCAGCTCGAGCTTCGTGCCGTCGGGTATCACGTGCAAACCCGTCACCGTGACCAAGCTTCCGGTTACGATCACGCCGAGCTGCTCCTTTACATTCCCCAGCTCGACCTACGCGTCGTGGGCCAAGATGGTTGGAATCTTCCAAAACGCCAGCAACTCGGAGCAGGAAGGTTTCGATTTCTTCGGCCACTACGATATTCCCGAAACGCCCTTTACCGTGTTCGGCTTGTTCACGCAGTTCATGCCCAACATGAAGGTTGATAAGAATCCGCTCGATTTCCAGCGCTGGGTCGGCGGAGTTGAGTGGAGAATCAATAGCAACTTGCGCGTCGCACTCGATAGTCAGAACCTGCTCTACTACCATAGTCAGTTCGCGGTTCCGGCGTCCGAGCTGGCACAGTTCACCACCTTCGGCAAGAAGAATCCTGCGTTTGATGTGGCTAATGCCGTGCCTACGGACGTGCATGCCTTCTACATCAACTTCGAGTTCCGTTACTAAGCGCGAAGCTCAGGGAACTCATCTGGAACAGGAACTCTCTTGATGCATCGACTCACGACCAAATGGATGCTCGCCGCCGCACTCGCGGCGGCGAGCCTAACCCTAAGCAGCTACGCCCTTGCGGCGGCGCAGACTCTGCTCAACGTCTCGTATGATCCGACGCGCGAGCTCTATCAGGAGTACAGCGCGGCATTCGCCCGGTATTGGAAGGCAAAGACCGGCAACGAGGTAACTGTCAACCAGTCTAACGGCGGCTCCGGTAAGCAGGCACGCGCCGTCATCGACGGCCTCGACGCCGACGTTGTGACGCTCGGGCTCGCCTACGATATCGACGCAATCGCGGACAAAGCGAAGCTCCTGCCCGAGGATTGGCAGAAACGCCTGCCCGACGACAGCTCTCCCTACACGTCAACCATCGTGCTCCTGGTCCGCGCGGGAAATCCTAAGTCGATTCACGACTGGGACGACCTGGTGAAGCCAGGGATCTCCGTCATCACGCCGAATCCGAAGACTTCCGGCGGTGCGCGATGGAACTTCCTCGCCGCGTGGGGCTATGAGCTCCGTAAGACCGGCGGCGATGAACGCAAGGCGCGGGACTTCGTGGCCGCGCTCTATCGCAACGTCCCTGTCCTCGATTCGGGCGCGCGCGGTTCAACGACCACGTTCGTTGAACGCGGCATCGGCGACGTTTTGATTGCGTGGGAGAACGAAGCCCTGATGGCGGTGAAGGAATTCGGCAAGGGCAAGTTCGAAATCGTCGTGCCTTCCGTGAGCGTGCTCGCGGAACCTCCCGTCGCCTGGCTGGATAAGAATGTCGCGCGCCATGGCACCACCGATCTGGCGAAGGCGTACCTTCAATATCTGTATTCGCCAGACGGACAGGAAATAATCGCGCACAACTTCTATCGGCCGCGCAGCAAGGAGGTCGCGGCGAAGTACTCACAGGTTTTTCCCGAGCTGCCGCTGTTCACCGTCGATCAGCAGTTCGGCGGATGGCGCGCCACACAGAAGAAGTTCTTCGACGATGGCGGAGTATTCGATCAGATTTATCAACCTGCGAAATAGGTATTTAACTGAGTAATCGACTGAGATCGCGATGAGGCGCAACAGAGTATTGCCGGGTTTTGGACTGACTATCGGCTGGACGATGATCTATCTGAGCCTCGTCGTACTAGTGCCCCTCTCGACGATTTTCCTCAAGACCACCGCGCTCAGTTGGAAGGACTTTTGCGCCGACGTGTTTGCGCCGCGCACGATCGCCGCGTACAGGCTGAGCTTCGGCACCTCGTTGGCCGGCGCGCTGGTCGATTCCATCTTCGGCTTCATCGTGGCGTGGACTCTCGTGCGCTACGAATTTCCGCTGCGGCGCCTGGTCGATGTCATGGTCGATCTGCCGTTCGCGCTGCCAACCTCGGTCGCGGGCATCACGCTGACCTCGCTATATGCCGAGAACGGATGGCTCGGCCGATGGTTTACACCCTTCGGTCTCAAGGTCGCGTTCACTCCGCTTGGGATCGCGGTCGCGCTGGCCTTCGTCGGACTGCCTTTCATCGTGCGGACGATTCAGCCTGTGCTCGAAGATCTCGAACCCGAGTATGAGGAGGCGGCCGCAACCCTCGGTGCGGGGCGCCTGCAAACTTTCCTGCGGGTGATTTTCCCCACGCTCGTGCCCGCGCTGCTGACGGGATTCGCGTTAGCCTTCGCGCGCGCACTCGGCGAGTACGGTTCGGTGGTTTTCATATCGGGGAACATGCCGTTTCGCACCGAGGTGGTGCCGCTTCTCATCATGAGCAAGCTCGAGCAGTTCGACTACCCGGGCGCGACCGCGATCGCGGTCGTGATGCTTGCGATATCGTTCGCGATGCTGCTCGCGATCAACGGGCTGCAGAAGTGGGCCGCCCGACGCCTGATGGCGGCATGATGAAGATCGGGGAAGTCAATTCTGCCCCGCGCGCGACCGCTGACCCGCCAGCGGTGCGGCTTGCGCTGATCGCGATTGCGCTCACCTTCCTCGCGCTCTTTCTCTTCATCCCGGTGATTGCTGTATTCGTAGAGGCCTTCAGCAAAGGCGTCGGCGAGTATCTTGCGGCGATTTCGCGTTCCGAGTCGCTCGCCGCGATTCGCCTCACCCTGATGACCGCCGCGATAGCGGTGCCGCTCAACGTGAGCTTCGGCCTGGCCGCGGCGTGGGCGATCACCCGCTTCGAATTTCTAGGCAAGCAACTGTTGATCACGCTGATCGATCTCCCTTTTTCTGTCTCCCCCGTGATCGCCGGGATGCTGTTCGTGCTGCTGCTCGGAGTCCGCACACCGATCGGCGAGTGGCTCGACAATCACAATATCCGCATCATCTTCGCCGAGCCCGGAATCGTGCTGGCAACGATTTTTGTAACCTTCCCTTTCGCCGCGCGTGAGCTGATTCCTATCATGCAGGCTGTAGGCAGCGAGGAGGAGCAGGCGGCGATCGTGCTCGGCGCGAGCGGCTGGCAGAGCTTCCTTCGCGTCACGATTCCCAACGTCAAGTGGGGATTCCTTTACGGCATGGTGCTTTGCAACTCGCGCGCGATGGGTGAGTTCGGCGCAGTCTCAGTTGTTTCCGGCCATATCCGCGGCCACACCAACACGATGCCGCTCTACGTCGAGATTCTTTACAACGACTACCAGTTCGCGGCGGCGTTCGCCGTGTCGTCGCTTCTAACGATGCTCGCGGTGGCGACACTGGTCGCGAAGTATTTCCTCGAACGGCGCGTCGCGCCTGAGGTTCGCTCCGCGGCGCAAGATCAGCAACTCGCGGAGGCTGCCGCGTGAGCATCGAACTCAGGAACATCCGCAAAACGTTCGGCGACTTTGTTGCGCTCGACAACATCGATTTGCGCGTCGCGACCGGTGAGTTGCTCGCACTGCTCGGACTCTCGGGCTCGGGCAAGACGACGCTGCTCCGCATAATCGCGGGACTCGAGACTCCAGACCGCGGCGAAGTGCTGTTTCATGGCTCTGACGCGACCACGCTTAGCGTGCGAGATCGCAACGTTGGCTTCGTCTTTCAACATTACGCGCTCTTCAAGCACATGACCGTGTTCGAGAACGTGGCCTTCGGGCTCCGCGTCAAGCCACGCGCTGAGAGGCCCGAGGAAGCCGAGATCGCGCGCCGCGTCCACAAATTGTTGATGCTGGTCCAGCTCGACTTTCTCGCCGATCGCTATCCTTCGCAGCTTTCCGGCGGTCAGCGCCAGCGCGTCGCGCTCGCGCGCACGCTCGCGGTCGAGCCCAAGATGCTCTTGCTCGATGAGCCGTTCGGTGCGCTCGATGCCAAGGTGCGCCAGGAACTCCGCCGATGGCTGAAGCGCCTCCACGAGGAGATCAAAATCACCAGCGTGTTCGTTACCCACGACCAGGAGGAAGCGCTCGAACTGGCAGGCCGCGTCGTGGTGATGAACAACGGTAGGATCGAGCAAATCGGTACGCCGGAAGAAGTCTATCACCGTCCGGCCAACGCCTTCGTCCACAACTTTCTCGGCAACGTGAATCTGTTTCACGGCCGGATCGAGAACGGCAAGGTCTATCTAGGTGACACCGCCGTCGATGTCGATCGTTCGCATGCGACCGCTCCGGGCAACGGTAAGGCAGTGCTGGCGCTGCGGCCGCATCTGATCGAGATCATCAGACGGCCCAACGGCAAGCCGAGCTTCCCCGCGACGGTGATCTCGATTAATCCCGCCGGACCGCAGGTCAAGGTCGAACTGGTCGCGGAGTGGGGCGACGCGGTGCAGGTCGATGTGGGCCACGAGCGCTTCCAGGAACTCGCACTCGCGCCCGGTGCGCGTGTTTTCCTTCGTCCAAAGGAAGAGAAACTGTTCGTTTACCAGATCTGATCCGCGCCGCTCACTTTCCTGCCTTCGCGCCGGCGGCTAAGTTGATCCGCGGCGCATCTGCGTGGAGGTTCCCACGATGGCCTCGAACATTACCGAGCGGCTCGCCCGAGTTGCGAATGTCGGGACGCTGAAACTGCTTCATCGCGGACGCAAGTCGGGCAAGGAATACGAAGTAACGATCTGGTTTCTCGTCGATGGCGCCCGGTTGTTCCTCCCGACCGCCAATAGAAACCGCAACTGGGTGAAGAACGCCATCAAGACGCCGCGCGTCACGCTCAAGATCGGTGACGATTCATTCCAAGGCGATGCTCAGATTCTCGAGCGTCCGGAGGAACGCGGGCATGTGATGTCCCTGGTGATGCGCAAGTACTGGTACGCTACACCGATGATGATGGCGGCACGCTTGCTGATGAGCCTCGGCATCGTCAACGACACCACGGCTGCATTCGAAGTAAAGCTCGTCGACGCGTGATTGCGCCCGTCAGCCAGCGAGGCGAAAGAGCTGCCACTCGCCCGGCACGCCCTTCAGAAGATGCCGCCCAGCATCAGCGAATTCCAGGCCCGAGCCCGAAACGACATCGCGCGCCACGGCCGACACCAGTACCTGGCCGGGCTCGGCGGCTGAGGCGATTCGCGCGCCAATATGGATAGTGATACCGACCGCCTGATGTCCGATCCATTCGCACTCGCCCACGTGAACGCCGGCGCGAATCTTCAACCCGAGCGAGCCCACCGCTGTCGCGATTTGCCGCGCGGCGTTGATCGCGGCGAGCGTGGTTGAAAAGACCGCCAGGAATCCGTCGCCCGGATTCTCGACCTCGCGCCCTTCGAATGTTGCGAGATTCCGGCGAACCTCGGCGTAGAATTTCGCGAGCAACTCGCGCCACGGCCCATCGCCGATCCGCGCCGCCATCTCGGTCGAGCCGACGATATCGACGAACAATACTGAGACCAATGCTCGTCCGCCCGCGGCTTGCGCTGCCTCGTTCCCCGCCTCGTCGCCTGCGCTCAGGCGGCGCCTCAGATGTCGCGCCTGGTCGCCCACAATCTTCATCTCGAACATGTCCGCCGACGCGATCGCGGATTGCACGAGTGCCGCCGCGCGCTCGCGGTCATTCGCCGCGCCGCGCTCCAGCAGCATCGCGGCGTACTCGTGGTATGCGTGCGCCTGCCACGCCGCCGCACCGAGCGACTGATGGATGGCGATTGCACGCTCGAAGTGACGCTCCGCATCTTCGAGCCGTCCGAGCATCGCGGCAAGCTTGCCAAGATATCGCGCCGCCGCACCATACGAGACTTCATACCAGCCAATGGTGATGTTACGGTCCGCATACGGCAGCATCAGCTCGTAGATGCGCTCCGCCCTCGAAGAATCGCGCAGATAGACGGCGACTTCGGCCGCCACCGCCATCGTGGCGAGCCAGTTCCAGTCTTTCTTGAGCGCGCTGAAATTGTCGCGCGAAAGGTACTCGAACTCCGCCCGCGCAGCCGCTTCACGACCGCTCTGGATGCAGGCAAGCGCAAGTCCGCAGCGCGCGACATCGAGCGTCGGATACTCCTGCACGTAAGCTTTCAGGATCGGCTCGAGTTCGCCAAGCCGTCCCTGTTCGAAGCGGATAATCGTGATTTGCGCCGCGTAGGAAAGTAGCGAGCGCGGCTCCTGCACGCGCTGACCTAGCGCAAGCGCCTGCTCCGCAAGCCGCTCGGCCTCGGCAAAGTCGCCGCGCAGCAGGGCGCGCATGGCGTTGGCGAGTTCCAGCGAGCCGTCATGATAACCGGATTCGTCCAAGCGGTCGCGATAGGCACTGAGCACAACCTGCGCCTCGCGCATCATGCCCTTCTCGCACAGATCGCCGAGCTGCCGCTCAAGCGCACGGCGTTCCCATTCACGCATGCCCGAACCACGCGCGAGCTCGACGCTCTCGCCCGCAACGGCGAGCCGCTTATCGAGGTTGTCCGGACTCCA
>JASHQJ010000258.1 GCA_030037595.1 Candidatus Binataceae bacterium | reverse complement strand
AGTCAGCGCGTTTTCGAGATTCAGCTCTTTAGCAAGTTGTAAAGAAGTATTGGGCTCATAGGAGAATTGGAGACCCGGACCATCGCAGCGGCATATTGTGCCGACGATCAGTAATTCGATCTCGTTAGCCGTGTAGCGTGAGTTCTTGAGACACCGAATGATCGCTTCGCGTGCAAGGTCAATAGAGTATTCTCCGCCACCGGCAACACGCCGCGATTTGATCCCACTGACCGCCTCCAGCGCACGGCGTACCACATAGCTGCAGGAGTTTAGAAAGTCGGCGGTGGAGACTTCCTGGCGTGGCAGGTAGACGCCCAGGCTTTCGATTCGGCAGTTGGCTTGTTGAGAAGGCGCTGCTATGGATTCGTCTATATGCATGTTCATCGCTCGTCGGCGCCGGTACCTCGGCTAGCCATCAGTTCCGCAGATGGCGTGATATTTCCTCTACTGCGCAACTCACACCGTCTTCCGATGAGAGTCGCTCGGCAAAATATGCCGCTTTTCTTTTCAGTCCCTCGTCCTTGATCGCGATTGATATTGCTTCAGCCAGCCCGTCCGCTGTGAGCTTCAGGCGATGAATGGGCCGCGGCGCAACGCCGACCCGATAAAGTTGCTGACCCCAGAAAAACTGGTCCAAGAGATGCGGCACCGTTACGGACGGCACTCCGGCCCGCAGCGCCAAAGCGATTGTGCCCGCACCGGCGTGATGCACGGCAGCAGCCACCCGCGGGAAAAGCCAATCGTAGGGCGCGCTCTGGATTGCGAATACATCGTCCGGGAGCGAGCAGGGCTTGAGTCCGCCCCAGCCAGTTACAAGGAGACCGCGACAGCCCACCCGCCTGAGCGCCTCGAGCACCAGATTCGTGGTGTCCTCTGGATCGCCGTAGATCATGCTGCCAAAGCCGATACACACGGGCGGCGTTCCGGAACCAAGAAAGTCGCTCAAGCGATCAGGCGGTTGCCAATCTTCTGTGCTAGGAAGCATCCAGTAACCGGTGACGTGCGTGTGCCCCATCCAGTTGGTTGGGCGAGGGATTATCGCCGCGCTGTATCCGTACAGGGTCGGCATTGCTTCCCGATAGATGCTCGCAAACGGTTCGCATCCGCTGCTTGGATTCAAGCCGATCATGCGCCGCAAGTCGTTCATCAGGCGCCGAAACGCGAAAGAGCCACCGCGATAGTAAATCTGGTGAGAAGCCCAGTTCTCCGGCAACGTATGAAACAGGGTAGGAACGAATGCGTTTGGAATCTGGGTCGAAGGAGTTACCGGCTGAAGGAATGCCGGGAAAAATCGAGTCTCGAGCTTCTCGGCCACGTGAATCGCTACCAGCGTTCCGAGTGGTGACCCAAGAAGCAAATCCGAACCGTTGGATTGCTGCATGACGTGTTCGGTATAGAGCCTGAGCTTTCCTTCCAATTCACTTATCAAACTTTTGATCGATCGCAGTGGGTGGGTTCCGCTGGCAATTAGCCGTTGACCCGAATCGCTCCTTAGGGTTGAGACCGGATCGTCTTCGATCCCAAAAGAGCTGATATCGTACTTTGCAGTCATTGGCGCGAACCGCGAGTGAGTCACAAAATGCACACGATAGCCGGCGTTGCGCAGACCAATCCCGAGCGCCAGATAAGGCACCACATCGCCCATCGACCCGAATGCAACAATAGTGATTCTCTCGGTGGCCATTACTGGAAACTCCGCTTACCTTGTGTGCTTTGGTCTTCTCAAAATGAAGAACCGCTCCTTGCAATTGGATCGGGGCCCGGCACAATCGCAGCTTCCAGCCTCTGCTGGAGTTTGAAAGGCGTGGGCGCCAGCATCTTGATTCGAACCGTAAGCACTTCCGCTCGGTCGGGCTCGGCAGGATCGTTCGACAGCTCCGTCCGCGGTCCCAGCTCAGGGGCAACGTAAACGACTTCGCCGGGCCAGAGTTGACCTGGGTAACCTTCTATTCCAACGTTTGACTTCGCTCCGACGTGTACGCGGGCGGCATCGAGTTCATCGACCTGCGCTTCAACCCACGTCCTGCCCAGATCCGCTATTCGCAACACCGGAGTTCCAGGATTAACGGTCTCCTGTTCGTTAATCATCCGCTTGACGACGACTGCATCGAAGGGCGCCAAAATCTTGGCCTTGCGCAATTCCGCAGCGAGCCGCGCCACCGAGGCCCTGGCAATGACGGCCTGTGACGCTGCCTCATCGGCGTCGAACTGCGCGCGCTCGAATTGATCCTTCGAAAGGTAGCCGTACTGTGAAAGTTGCTTGAAACGGTCGAGGCGCGACTGCTGATAGTGCGTTTCGATCTCCGCCTGGGCGAGCCGCGCCCGAGCTTCCGACAGCGCAGCTTGTTCTTCACTAGCAACGAGTTCGACGAGTAAATCGCCGGCGCGAATGTGATCCCCCTCCTTAACGAAAACGTGTTTGATTTGTCCGGCTAGCTGCGTTCCAAGAGTAACTTCCGCACCCGCCTGGCAAACTAAAGTGGCTTCCGCGTGAATCATCTGCGGCGCGACAGGCAGAAGGCTGCTTTGCCGGATGTCGGAATAAACCAGGCTTCGCTCCGATAAGGCGGTCGCGACGACCGCGACGGCCACAAGCGCGGCCACCGGTACGAGAAAACGGAGGATCGATCTCCGCTTACCGTTCATCGGCCTAATTCAATACTGGCCGGAGGCGGCCATCCTCCAACCTGTAGACTCGGTCCGCGATCGAGCGCACTGCACTGTCGTGCGTCACCACCACCACCCCGCGGTTTTCCGTTTTCGCAATCCGGCGGAACAGGCCCAGGACCTCGCGCGCGGTATCGGAATCGAGGTTGGCCGTCGGCTCATCCGCCAGCAGCAGCGGCGGGTTGCCCGCCAAGGCGCGCGCGATTGCGACCCGCTGTTTTTCTCCGCCCGAGAGATCGCCCGGTTTATGCGATTTGCGATCGCTGAGCCCCACCAGATCAAGCAATCGCGATGCTTCCTCGCGGCAACCTTTGTGCGGCCATCCCTTGAGCCGCAGCACATAGTTCACGGCTTGCGCGGCTGTGAGCGCGGGAATCAGGTTGCTGTGCTGAAACACGAAGCCGAGAAATTCGCGGCGCGCGGTCACCGCGGATTCTTCGTTGACCTCTTTTCCCCGGAGAAGCACGCGTCCCTCGCTCGGCTGCAGGATGCATCCGATAATCGAGAGCAGTGTGGTTTTACCCGAGCCCGACCGGCCTTCGAGCGCGACGACCTCCCCGCCTTCCATGCTGAAGTCGACGCCTTTCAGGATCTCCAACCGCCGCCCGGCTTCCGCGTAGCTCTTCCTGATATCTATTGCTTCGAGCAAGGACATAGCCCGTGCTGACTAATTCCTCATCACTTCAAGTGGATCGATTCGTGAAATTCTCCGGAACGAAATGAACGACGCGATCAGGCACACGCCGAGGCTAAAAAAGAGCGTCAGCACTATCGTTGAAGCTGAGAGCCGAGGCGCAAGATCGACCCGCGCCAGCATCGTGGCCGCCACCTTGAGCCCGACCCATCCCAGAATGAAGGACAGGATGCCGTAGATGAGGGCCTGGACAATGATAATCGAGTAGATGTCGGAATTGCGTCCCCCGATCGCCTTGATCGTGCCGAAGTCACGGAAATGCTCCATCGTAAGGACGTAGAGGTTGAGGCTCATCACGGCCATCCCGACCAACAGACCGAGGCCGATGTTCATCGCCATGTTGAGGCCGAGCCCCGTCGATAGCAGCCAGTAATTACGCGTGCGCGATTCCCATTGGCGCCTGAGCAGGACTTCCTCGCGCGGCAGTCGGCTCTGCAGATCTTCCTGGACACGCCGTGGATCGGCGCCGGGGGACACGCGGACCAGGATGTAGGAGGTCGAGTTGTCGAATCGATCGGTCCGGGAGATCTCGTGGAAGGTATCCTCGCTCATGAGGGCAATCGGCGATGCGGTGAAACAGAAGAGCTTCTGACTGATCGCGACGACCATCGTGCGCATCCCCTGCAGCACCGTGAAGTCGCCCTTATGCACCGGACCGAAGCGCATAAGGTTGCTTGGCGATCCGTCGATCAAGCAGAGCCTGCCGTTGCGGAGGTCGGCCGTGTTGCCGTCGACGATCCGGGGGAAGTGCCAGGGCGCGAAATCCTTCATCGCATAGACAAGGATCGCCTCGAGCTGGCCGGTCGAGCGGACGGCGTTAGCGTATTGGACGATCAGGTTGTCGGCGCGCGCGACGCCCGGCGTGGAACGCGCCACCCAAACCGACTCATCGGAGAATTGAACCGGCAGATCTATGGTTTCGACGTTCCGCGAGACGATCCAGATATCGGCGTCGATTTGCTGGATCGTGCTCGTTGCCCGATTTAGCAGCACGCCAAGAAATCCCAACTGGACCAGAATCAATAGGACGGCGACGCCCAGCCCGAAGACAGTCGCGGCAAAGCGGATTTTGTCATGCAGCAGGAGCCGCACCGCAACTTCCAACGCAGCGCTCATTGGTCGTCCTCGACTCAGCCCCAATGTCGCGATTCAGCTAAGAAGCGCTGAACGTAGATGCATCGAGCGGAGCCGGGCTCAGTATCGCCGCGCCAGACTATTAGATAAGCAAAGCTAAGGCAAATAGACGACGTTACGCATGCATTAAGGCAAACGTTCGTGCCGAAATTGCGGGCATTTCTTTAGCACGAGAAAAAACTTGCCCATATCATGGACAACTTTTACCAACAGACTCTCGCTTTTCGCGATAGACCGGCAAATGTCGCTGCGTCGTTCGTAAGGCGGCGCGACTACGGGTATCGGTGTCAAGCTTTCAATCGTCTCGGACAATGGTTAAATGGCACCCTCGATTCGTTAAGCAGGGAGTGATCCTCATGGCGGCAAGCGGGCAGCGCTTTTCGGTAATTACTGATCGGAGTCTCAGTGAACTGCGCAAGCTGATTAACGTCCCGATCGAGGATTCACTCGAGCCGTGGTGTCACGAGGCCTCCCGCGACAGCATCCGCCATTGGGCGCACGGTATCGGCGACGATAACCCGCTCTGGTGCGACCCCCGTTACGCGGCGACGACGCGATACGGCAGGATCGTCGCGCCGCCCTCGTTCATCTTCCCCCTGAATCGATCGTTTAGCGGCTATGTTGGCGGTTTGGCGGGGGTGCACGCAATGTTCGCCGGAATCGATGTCACCTGGCATCACCCGATCATGCTCGGCGATCAGTTTACGTCGAAGGTCTGGTTGAAGGACTTGGTCGAGCATGAAACGCGCTTTGCCGGCCGCTCGATCCAGCAGATCTATCGATGCGAATTCTACCGGCAGAACGACGAGTTGGTCGCCGAGGGCGATAGTTGGTGCTTCCGCACCGAGCGCGATACGGCGCGCGAACGAGGCACCAAGTACGACGAAGTCAAGAAGAAGGCGCCGGTGCATTACTCGCCCGAAGACCTCAGCCGGATCTTCGCGCTCTACGAGGCCGAAGAAGTCCGCGGCGCGAAGCCGCGCTACTTCGAAGATGTGAATGTCGGCGAACAGCTGCCCACGATGGCCAAGGGACCGATGACCGTGACCGGCTTTATCGCGTTCGCGCAAGGATGGGGCGGGCTATACATCCGCGCCAACAAGCTCGCGTGGAAGCAGCTGCGAAAGCATCCCGGACTCGGCATCTCCAACAAGTTCGGCATCCCCGATGTGCCTGAGCGCGTGCACTGGGAAGATGACCTAGCGACTCTCGTGGGCACACCCGCGGCCTACGATTACGGGCCCGAGCGATGCTCCTGGATGACGCATCACCTTACCAATTGGATGGGCGACGGCGGATTCCTGCGTAAGATCGAAGTGAAGATTCGTCGCCACAATCCAGTCGGCGATTCACTCTTCATCGACGGCGAAGTGAAGCGAAAATTCGAGGAAGATGGCGCGCGTTACGTAGAGATCGCGCAACGGGCGGTGCAACAGGATGGCGAGCTGTCGGTGCTCGCGGCCGGCATCGTCCGCCTTCCTTCGCGCGGCTGAGCGCTCGCACGCGCCGTTGGATTGCTAACTGTTCGAGATT
>JASHQJ010000257.1 GCA_030037595.1 Candidatus Binataceae bacterium | reverse complement strand
GGTGAGCCCCGTCCGGATCGGCCCCGGGCAGATGCAGTTGACCGTGATACCTTCGGGGCCTAAGTCCACCGCGAGCGCGCGCGAGAGGCCGATCACTCCCGTCTTCGCCACTGAGTAGGGACTGTCGCCGGGCGTCGCGCCGAGGCCCTCGGTCGATGCAATATTGACAATGCGAGCGGCGTCGGACTTCCGCAGATGCGGCAGCGCAGCGCGAATCAGGCGCTGCTGCGCAGTGAGCAGGCCGTTCAGCGATCGCTCCCAGACTGCGTCGTACTGATCGCCGTCGATCGGATGAGATCCGCCGAAGCCGGCGTTGTTGATCAGGATGTCGATACGGCCGAGGCGCACCGCTACATCGGCCACCATCCGCTTGATGGCGGCGTGGTCGCAGACGTCGAGCGTCCACGCTTCGGCCGCTCCGCCTTCAGACTTTATTTCGTCGCGCACGCGTGCGAGTCCCGCTTCGTTGATATCGGTGATTGCGACGACCGCGCCCTCCGCGGCGAATAGATGAGCAGTAGCGCGTCCCATCCCGCTCGCGGCGCCCGTGATAAGCGCGACGCGGCCCTTCACCGAGCGATCTAGCTTCCTGATCGCGTCCATCTTCGATTCTCCTTCTGCCCCGCCGAGATGGCGCGGGCGACCCGGACAATATCGCTACCGGCTTCGCGCTTTCCAGCGCGCGCGAGGCCGATACTTTCCCGCGCGAACCAAGCGCGCATAGAATCAACGCGATGAAAGACAAAGCACCTGTAGTCGCAATCGTCGGCGCGGGCGAAATGGGCAGCGCGGTCGGCCGCCGCCTGAATCGGACCGGCGCGCGCGTCGTCACCGAGACGCGCGGCCGCAGTGCCGAAAGCAAACGGCGCGTCGAGAGCGCGGGGCTCGAGGTAATCGATGACGACGACGCATTCGTCAAAGACGCCGATTTCCTTCTCTCGATCGTTCCGCCGGGGGTCGCGATCGAAGTTGCGCGCCGTTTCGTCGAGCCGATCCGCCAAGTGCGGAAGAAACCCGCGTTTGTCGAGTGCAACGCCATTGCGCCGGCCACGACTATCAAAATTGCCGAAGTACTCGCTCCCGCCGGATGCAAGTTTATTGACGCCGGTATAATCGGAGGTCCGCCCGGCGCCGATCCCGGAAGTTACACGCCACGCATCTACGCCTCGGGCGAGAGTGCGAATCTGCTCGCCGCTCTCAACTCCTACGGCCTCGATATCGCCGTGCTCGACGGCGAAATCGGCGCAGCGTCGGGTCTCAAGATGTCGTACGCGGGGATCACCAAGGGCACGATCGCGATCGCAAGCGTGATGGTCGCGGGCGCGGCGCGAGCGGGGCTCGCGGATGCGCTCTATGCCGAACTCGCGCGAAGCCAGCCGGACCTGATTCGCCGCTTCCAGCGCCAGATTCCGGGGATGCTGCCGAAGGCCTACCGCTGGGTTGCCGAGATGGAGCAAATCGCCGAGTTTCTGAAAGACGACGCGGGCTCCGCCCGCATCTACGAAGGCGCGGCCAAGTGGTACGCCGCCATCTCCGCCGAGCTCGATGGAAAAGCCGCGGCTGAATCCCTTCACGCGTTGAAGGCATTCTCCGAGCGCAAGGACTAGTCGATGCCGTCGAACGTCACGCACGCCATCATCGGCACCGCAGGGCATATCGACCACGGCAAGACCGCGCTCATCAAGGCCCTCACCGGGCAGGAGACCGATCGCCTGAAGGAGGAGAAGGAGCGCGGCATCTCGATCGATCTCGGTTTCGCCTACTTCACGCTTCCCGACGGCACACGCGCGGGAATCATCGACGTGCCGGGCCACGAGCGCTTCATCCGCAACATGCTGGCTGGAGCGCACGGTATCGACCTCGTGCTCTTCACGATTGCTGCGGATGACGGCGTGATGCCGCAAAGCGAAGAGCATCTCGATATCCTGCATCTGCTCGGCACGCATCGCGGGATTTTCGTCATCACCAAGGCCGATCTCGTTGACGCGGCGCGGATGGCCGAGGTGCGCGACGAAATCGAGCTTCTGGCAGATGGCACTAGCCTCGCCGGCGCTCCGATAGTCGAAGTATCGTCGATCACAGGCGCGGGGCTCGGTACACTCCGCGCCGAAATCGTGCGCGCGCTCGACGGTTTCGAAGCGCGGCGCGCGGCTGGAGTTTTTCGGCTACCGCTCGATCGCGCGTTCACAATCAAGGGGCACGGAATCGTCGTGACCGGCACCGCGATGGGCGCCGAGGTGCGCGTCGGGCAGAGGCTTCGCGCGCTGCCGGGCGGCGACGAGCTCCGAGTGCGCTCGATCCAGGTGCATTCCGAATCGGTTGAGCACGCCGGACTGTGCCAGCGCGTCGCGCTCAATCTCACAGGTGCTGAGAAGCTCGAACTCGCGCGCGGCAACGTGCTCGCCGACGAACGGCTCGACTTCGCAACGACGCGATTCGATGCGCGCCTTGAAATCCGTCCCGCGGCGAAACGGGCGCTCAGGAACAACCAGCGGGTGCGCCTCTTTATCGCGACCGCTGAAACGATCGCGCGCGCGATCGTCCTCGACGAAAACGGCACGATCGAGCCGAAATCGGCCGGGCTGGTGCAGCTAGTCGCCGACGATCCCGTAGTCGCGCTCGGCGGCGATCGTTTCGTTATTCGGGACGAAACCAACTCGCGCACTCTGGGCGGCGGCACGGTGTTGAATCCACTCGGCCGCCACTCGCGGAAACCGCTCGACGCCTATCGCGCCAATCTCGCGATACTTCGCGATTCGTCGGGAGCGGACGCGCTTGAAGCGCTGCTCAATCTCCAGGATGTTTTCGCGGTTTCGGCTGCACGCCTCGCGCTGTTGATGAATCAGCCGCTTGCGGAAACGGCGCAGAAGCTGAAGGATCGGCGCTTCATCAAATTTTCGATTGGCGACGAGGAGGGCTTCACGACCCGCGTGAAGTGGGAGGAGTTGAAGCGCTTCGCGGTCGAGGCGATCGCGGCGCATCACAGGGCCGAGCCGCTCGCTCCCGGCCTCGAGATGGAGGCGCTCCGCACGCGCTCGCCGCAGGAGATTCCAGCGCGTGCGTTTCGCGCTGTGGTCGATCGCCTGCTCAGTGAATGCGAAATCGTTCGCGAGGAAAGCGTGCTCCGGCTGAGGTCGCATCGCGTGCAGCTCGGCGGCGACGCGGGAAAGCTCGGAGGCGATATCGAAGCGGCACTACAAAAGGCCGAGTTCCAGCCGCCCGACCTGAAGCAGCTCGCCGACGCGATGGGGCTCAAGGACCTCGCTCGCGTCCGCACCGTGCTGGGCGCGCTGGAGCGCGAGGGCCGCGTGGCGCGAATCGCGACTGATCTCTACTTCAGCTGTGCCGCGCTCAAGCTCGCGCGCGAGCGGCTCGAAGCACACCTCGCATCGCGTCCGGAAATCACCGCCGCGGAGTTTCGCGATCTGCTCGGAGCGTCGCGCAAGT
Source organism: Candidatus Binataceae bacterium (assembly GCA_030037595.1). Taxonomy (GTDB): domain Bacteria; phylum Desulfobacterota; class Binatia; order Binatales; family Binataceae; genus JASHPB01. The sequence continues at coordinate 10,782 of JASHQJ010000257.1, read as the reverse complement.
TCTCGATCGCGCTGCTCGACTACTTTGACCACTCGGGCGTGACGATGCGCGTCGGCGACGCGCGCCGCCTCAGAGCGCGCGCGAATTAGTACGTCTCACCGCAATCGATCGTTCGTGAATTGTGATCAATTCTTCGGACTTATAGTACAAAAAAAAGCGTCGATCTGGTGTTTCGCATCGAATCACGCGTCAGATCGATAGCCAGTAACCGGTCCCATCGCTAGTGTGCGGTCAGCGAAGGTGCTGATCATCGATGGTTCGAGCATCTTCCGCTCCAGCAAGATTACCGCGTGAAGAAACTTTCATGCCTCGCTGTCGAATAACGATCACCAGCAAGGACCGCGAGATGATGCTTGACCTCGTTCGCAAGCATCAGATCCAGGTCTTCGATCACGGTATCCATCACACCGCCGCTCACGGCTATAGCGTTGACGCGATCGCCGAGACTGCCGACATCGAGCGCCTCCGGAACCTGGGCTACCACCTACAGCAGCACGAGGACGTTGACGAACGCGGCAAGGCCGGCAGCAGGAGGTCGGCCGCGGCGATCGTTACAAGAATCCACGCTTGCGCTGAGCATCCGCGGCTTGAGGATCTCGTATGCCCTACTTGAATCGAAGTCGAGTCGGCGCTGGCAGCCGCTGCCGCGTCTCCTTACACCGGAATTACCCTGCTTCTCACGCTGCCGAATCTGACCTGGCAAGGACGGCAATGCCACGCGATCAAAATTGCTAATGGCAGCGGCGGTAACCGCCCCGGCGTTTACTTCCTTGGCGGCATCCGCTCACGAGAGTGGGGCAGTTGCGACATTGTCATCAACTTTATCGGATAGCTGGAGCAGGCCTATCACAACAACACAGCTCTGACTTTCGGCAGCAAGACTCTCTCTGCCGCCGATATCCAGGAAGAACACGATCGCCTTGTGGCGTAAGAACATGCGCACTCAGGCGCCCAATTCGAGTTCGCCGGAAACGTGGATGGGGGTCGATGTTAACCGCAACTACGATTTCCTCTGGAACTTTCCGGAGTACTTCAGCTCTTCAGCAGCGATTGAAGACTCCACGAATCCCTGCGACTACCAGCTCTTCAACGGCCCGAGCGCGTTTTCGGAACCGGAGAGTCAGAACGCGAAGTGGGTGTTGGATAACTTTCCAAACATCCAATTCTTCGTCGACCTTCACAGCTATGGCGAACTCATTCTGTTCAGCTGGGGCGATGACCTCGATCAGAGCACCAATCCCAGCATGAGTTTCATGAACCCCGCCTATAACGCCCTGCGCGGTTTGGGCGAGGCTTCCTACGGCGAATACATACTGCCCGATGACCTATCCGTTGCCACCACCCTGGCCAACGTATTCCAGACGGCCATACAGGCATTGCGCGGAACGACTTATACGGTTCGACAGGACTTTCAGCTCTACCCTACAGCCGGCACCTCGGACGACTACTCCTACAGCCGACATTTTGTTGATCCAAGCAAGCAGAAAATTATCGCGTACACGTTCGAGTAGGGCACCGAGTTCCAGCCGGCATACAGCGAGATGCAGAACATCATCCAGGAGATCACGTGGTCTCCTCGCGTTCTGCGACTGGGTGCGCAGGAGTATCAGCGACTGCGTCGTCATCACCGATCGCAGCAGCTTCGGCAAGGATGAAATCGAGGCGATGCTGCATCAGTCATCGCCCGCCGTTATCGAGGCCGCCTTCTATATCTAGGTCGATGGCCTCGCCGCCAACGAGTTAGGTATCACCGCCGCGACCTTCAGCGGCACGCCCAACGTCTATCCGTCGATCAGCTTCAGTCAGACCATGAAGGGCGTGCAGGTCCAAGCGACCGGATGCAGCGCCGCTGACGAAAGTAATCTGACGCAGGTTCAGCGCTTCACCTGGACCTACAAGGTGATCTTCAGCAACACCAGGAACTTCACGGGCGAAGACGTTCAGATCACGATGACGGCGGCGATGACGAGCAACGCCGGCATCAACGTCTCCGGGCAGGCCGTGATCGAGCCGACCACGCGGCCCGATGCTTATGAGATCGACGGGCCTACGTCATGGTTATCGATCGATCTGCAGGTCTTCAACCTATTGCCGAACGGCTCCTTGCCACACACGCCGACGATCGCCCTGACGCCAACACGGGCGGCGGCTACAACGATCCGACGCTGCCGCGCGCGCCGAACCATCCTTTCGATCTGGACCTCGTCGCCAACGCAAACACAGCGACAGTTGAGCTCGTCGGCTCAGTCAGCGGCGTGCCGCCGATGATCCCTAGATCTTCAAGGGGATACCGCATCACAACCGATGGTACACGGTGATTCGCCGCTACATCGAAATCATCGTGGGACGCGTTTTCTCGCTGGGCGGCGATCCGACGCAGATCTTGCCGACACCGAGCGACAACGGCGGGCCGCATCTCTCGCCGCCGCCGAAACGCGGTGAGCATCTCCACTTCACCGGCAAGATCTCGGGGCTCATCTTCGACCACTTCGGCGACTTCGAGGGATTCATCCTCGAGACCGAGCACGGCGGTGAGCATCGCTTCCATAGCCGCGAGAAGGACGTTGCGATTCTCAAAGAGCGGGCGTTGCGTGAGCGCCTGCGCATTACGGTGACGACGGAGCATCACGAGCCGCATCGGCCGCACACCATAGTCGACCACCCGCCGCCGGTGCCGTTTCGATGCAGACCACCCCGCTGACTTGCCAAAGGCTTTGCGCGACAATGCCGCCATGGCATCGGAGAAGGACAACAATCCGACGCGTGGCGAACTGGTCCGCCTGACGCAGCGCTGCAAAGCTGCCGGTTGAGCCGGCAAGCTCGGTCCGGCGGACCTCGCGGCGGTACTGTCACGGCTCGATCTCCCGAGCCATCCTGATTTGCTGGTCGGAATCTCGACCGGCGACGACGCCGGAGTGTTCCGTCTTTCCGATGACCTTGCGATCGTCAACACCGTGGATTTTTTCACACCAGTGGTTGATGATCCGTTCACTTATGGTCAAATCTCGGCGGCCAACGCGCTGTCCGATGTTTACGCGATGGGCGGGGTGCCGCGCACCGCACTGAACATCGTATGTTGGCCGCAATCCGGGATGCCGCCGGAGATGCTCGGCGAGATCCTGCACGGCGCCGCCGAGAAAGCGCGCGAGGCTGGAGTTGTGATCGTCGGTGGCCACAGCGTTGCGGATGACGAAGTGAAGTTCGGCATGGCGATCACCGGGGTGATCGATCCGCGCCGTATCGTGCGCAACGTTGGCGCGCGAGTGGGCGACGCATTGATTCTCAGCAAGCCGCTCGGCACCGGAATCCTGATGACCGCGTTCAAGCGCGACGCGCTCGCCGACGACGACTACGCGGCTGCGGTGCAATCAATGTCTATGCTCAATGCCGCGGCCGCAACCACGATGCTGAAGCACGACGTCCACGCTGCGACCGATATCACCGGCTTCGGCCTCATCGGGCACGCGATGAAGATGGCCGAGGGCAGCGGCGTGACGATTACGTTCGAGGAATCCGACCTCCCACTGTTGCCGGGAGCGCTCGAGCAAGTACGCGCAGGCATGATCCCGGGAGGCGGCAAGCGCAACCGCGAATTTTACGAGCAGAGTGTCGAAATCGCCGAAGAAGTCGCCGAGGAAATGATCGAGATTGCGTTCGACCCGCAGACCTCCGGCGGCCTCCTGATCGCACTTCCCGCCGCCGAGGCAAGCGCCCTAGTGGCCGAGCTCCAGGCGACCGGTCATCGCGACGCCGTCCAGGTTGGCCGCGTGAGCGAGCGCGGCGGTTCGCCGATCCGGCTCGTCTAGGCATACGCCTTTCTTCGTAGCAAGATGGGGGGCGGGGGAAACGCCGGCGCGTGTGCGCGGGTGGGGGAGACCGCATCGATGGGACGTTACGACGACTACAAAGAACAAGTCCTGCGGATGAGCCAGAAGCTCTCCGATCAGGGCTACTTCGGCACCCGCTCGGGCAGCGCGGGCAACGTCTCGATGCTGGTCGAAGACGAGGACGCCGTGGTCGTGACGCCGACGCGGATGCCCTACGACACGATGACGGCTGGCGACATCTGCGTGGTCGATTTCGAGTTGAAGCCGATCGAAGGCAGGCTGAAACCGTCGATCGAAGCGCCGATGCACGTGGAAGCCTACAAGGTGCGGCGCGACGTGAGGGCGGTGATTCATACGCATCAGAGGGGCGCAAGCGCCGTCAGCCTAATAGCGGAGCCGATTCCGCCGCTTTTTGACGAGGTTGCACTCTCAATCGGCCCGCTGGTCGATCTGATTCCCTACGCGCTCTCGGGCACGCGCGAGTTGCACGACATGGTGGCCGACAAGCTTACCAATCGGTGCCATTGTTACGTGATGCAGAATCACGGCGCGCTCTGCGTCGGACCTGATCTCGAGAGCACGTTCACGTTCGTTGAGCTGTTGGAGAAGATTTCCTCGGTCTATGTCGCGGCGCTCGCAACCGGCCGGCCGATTAGCGTGCTGCCCGATCCGATCGCGACCAATCTGTTCGAAGCGGTCAAGGCGCGCCAGGATCGCGAGGCGGCCCGGAAACCACGCCTGCAGAAGACCGCGGCCAGCGCGGGATGAGTCTCGACGCCGTAGCGCTCGGCGCTCACGTTCTCGACATTCTAGGTCGGCCAGTCACGCATATCCCCGACGGCCAAGGGGCAATAATCCTCGACGAAATCCGGCTCGCACCGGCGGGTACGGCTGCGGCCGCTGCGGTCGGCCTCGCGAAACTGGGAGCCACCGTCGCCAGCGTCGGTGCCGTCGGCACGGACGCGCTTGGCGACGAGCTGATTCGCCGACTCGAGTCTTTCAGCATCGACACGCGCTACATCGCGCGCAAATCGAGCGTGCAGACATCTGCCAGCATCCTGCCGATTCGCCCCAACGGCGATCGCCCGGCACTGCATGCGATCGGCGCGAATCCGCATTTCAGCCTCGATGACGTTCCATGGCCGGTTCTCGAGAGCGCACGCCACGTGCATCTTGGCGGACCCGATGTGATGCGTGGGCTCGGGCGCGACGGCGCGCGCGAGATTCTGCGCCGCGCGCGCGAGCATGGCGCCACCACCTCGATGGACCTGCTCGGCGAGGGCTCGCCTAAGGTGCTCACGATTCTCGCGCCGGCACTGGAATTCGTTGACTGGATGATGCCGAATTTCGATCAGGCCGCGATCCTTACCGGAGAGCGAATGCCCGAGGCTGCGGCGCTTCGGTTGCTGGGATGCGGTGTGGGCGGCGTGGTTCTTAAGCTCGGTGCGGCCGGCAGCCTGATGGTCACTCCGCGCGAGAATCGGCGGCTCGGCGCCTACAAGATCGAGGTCAGCGATACTTCTGGATGCGGCGACGCCTACTGCGCCGGCTTTATCCGCGGGTTGCTGCTCGGATGGCCGCCCGAGGAATGCATGCGGCTCGGCACCGCGGCAGCAGCCCTGGTGGCGACCGGGCTTGGCTCGGACGCCGGTATCCGCGACATCGACGATACGCTCCGCTTCATGCGCGAGACGCCGATGCGCTAGTCAATCCTCGCGGGATCCGGGCAGGATGGTGTATAAACGCCCGGAGTGACCCGCGAAAAAACCCCTTTTTGCCTACGGAATCCTGGGTGCGCCGTGCTAGTTGCGCGAGACGTTCGAGGCCTGTAGCCCCTTAGGTCCTTGCGCCACTTCAAAGGCGACCTTTTCGCCCTGTTCGAGCGAGCGAAAGCCGGAGCCATCGATCGCGCTGTAATGCACGAAGACCTCCTGGCCGTCCTCCATCGTAATGAAGCCGTAACCCTTCTTTGGGCTGAACCATTTGACCGTACCGACTGCCATTCCCCCAATACCTCCTGAGAAGAACCCGCGAGGACCCCAATGGTCCTGAACGGCGAGCCCTAGGCGTCGCGATCCCCTAAACGACGCTGCATATCGGCGCGCGATATAGCACAATGCGCGCGCCTAACCAAATGGTCGAAAGGATGGTGAGAAACCCGCGAAAAGAGCCTAACAACCACATTCGCACGCTCTAGCAACGCGAAATGAGCGATCCGACATGTAACAATTGCGAACTATAGCCGAATGACCGGCGAGTCAGTCAGTATTAGATGCGCTCAGCTGAATCGACGATTTTGCAGCGATTCAGCGTCGCTCACCAGTCGTGACGAATCCGGATCGGCCGGGCGTGAATGTGGCAATGATCAGGAATCTGCCGCATCACGCCGTCGATGATGAACTTATCGGCGCCATACTTCTGGCGCGCGATCAGTGACAGCGCCTCGACCATGAATGCGCGCTCTTCATCAGTCGGGCTCTGGCGATGATCGCCAAGTACAGCCATCGGCGTATCGCAGGAGTCGCAGTCAAGAATCGTGAATTTGAGGGGATGGACGAAACTTGCATAGCGCTGCGTGTAATCGCGCAGCTCACACAATTCGCACTTACTCATTTGCTCCGCTGCCAGAATTCGGCGGCTGCCGCCGCAATCTGGGGCTCCGCGCGTGCGATCGGCAACGCGCGGAGCCGGACATCCTTGGACAGTTTAGTGCGCTGCGGGAGAGGCCGCCGGAGAAGCCATCGACGACGGCATCGCGGCCGGCGAACCGACTGCCTCGCCGCGGACCTTGTTCATGGTCTTGGTCCCCGCCTTCGCCTCTTCCTTCGCATGGCGCTTGCATCGATAGACACTGGACTTCGAAATGCCCAAATCCGTGGCAACGTCCTTGGCGGACTTGCCGCTGTTCAGTTCATCCATCACCTTCGAGCAATCAACCTTCGCCGCGTATGAACTGCTGACTCCCGCGGCAAACAAGAACGCCGCGCCCATCAATGCCGAAGCCGCCACGACTGCAACTCGTTTCATATTCCCTCCCCAGGTCTGTTCGCTCCTACAAGACAACTACCTGAATTAGCCCGAATTTCCAAAGACTGCCGAACGGCGGAGATTTGCCGTGCAAATTGCATGTTCCGGACCGTAGGCGATTCCCAAGACGCGCCGACTCTTATTTGAATCCGGGAAATGACGGCTGCCGCTTCTCGCGGATTGCCTTCACACCCTCGGCCAGGTCGTTGCTGAAAAACCCCAGCATCTCGAGCGCGAGCGATGCGTCGAACGCAGGCCCAGCGACGCGAATCCAGTTGTTGAGCGCACGCTTGGTGAATCGAACCGCCTGTTGCGGGCCGCGCGCGAGCTTGCGCGCCACTTCCATAGCCTTCGGCATGAGCTGATCGGCGGGCACGCATAGGCTGACGAGGCCGATCCGTTCCGCTTCCTTGCCGTCGATAAAATCCGCGGTCAGCAGGTAGTATTTCGCCTTCGCCATCCCGCAGAGCAGCGGCCAGATGATTACCGCATGATCGCCCGCCGCGACGCCGAGCCTTAGATGCCCATCCGTTATCCGCATCGCCTCGGACGCGATGCTGATATCGGCCATGAAGGCCACCGCGAGACCCGCACCCACCGCGACGCCGTTGATCGCCGAGATGATGGGCTTGTCGAGGTTGGTCATGTTGTAAACGATATCGCCGGCTTCCTTCCACGCGCCCGCGATATTGTTGGCGCTCCCCGCCATGCGCTCGATCATCTCGAGGTCGCCGCCGGCCGAAAATGCGCGGCCCGCGCCCGTCACCACCACGACGTTAGTCTCCGCGTCGTCGGCGACATCGAGCCAGACGCGGCTCAACTCCCAGTGCAGGCGATTGTTGGTCGCATTCAGGACCTCAGGACGGTTGATCGTGATAAGCAGGATCCCGTCTTCCTTACGCTCGAAGAGCAGATGCTGATAGCTGCTGTAATCCATGGCGACCGCGCGGGCGCCTCCTCTCAGCTGCGGTAGATGTCCATTACCTTGCCGAGCAGCTCGAGCGCGTGAGGCTTGGGCCGCTGGAACGAATTGCGCCCGATAATCGAGCCGAAGCCGCCGCCGGCGTGGATCTCGCGCACAGTGTGGATCAGTTGTTCGTCGGTCTCCTTGGGACCGCCCGAGAAAATCACGATCCGGCGGCCGTCAAAGGCCGACTGCACCACGTGACGCACGCGCGCCGAGAGCGGCTCGATCGGAACCTTGTTCGCTTCGTAAGCCTTCTTTGCTTCGGCCTGTTCGATAAACGCCGTGGGCGGCTTCACTTTGATAATGTTGGCGCCGAGCTGGGCCGCGATCTGCGCCGCATATGCGACGACGTCGATCGCGGTCTCACCGTTCTTGCTGATACTGGTGCCGCGCGGATACGACCAAACCACGACCGCAAGGCCGTGGGCCTTTGCCTCTTCGGCGCGCTCGCGGAGTTCCTGGTACATCGACTTTTCTTGTGCCGAGCCGGGATAAATCGTCATCCCGACCGCGCAAGCGCCGATTCGAAGCGCGTCCTTAACGCTCGCAGTGACGGCGGGCGCGGGATCTTTGTCGTCGTAGAGGACGTCGTGACTGTTGAGTTTCAGGATAAGCGGAATCTCGCCTGCGTATTCGGCCGCGCCCGCTTCGAGGAAGCCGAGCGGCGCGGTGTAGGCGCTGCATCCGGCATCGAGCGCGAGCTGATAATGATAGCGCGGATCGTAGGCGGGTGGATTCACCGCGAAGCTTCGCGCCGGACCGTGCTCGAAGCCCTGGTCAACCGGCAGGATTACCATTTTGCCTGTGCCGCCGAGCTTGCCATGGTTGAGCATGCGGGCGAGGTTGGTGCGGACTCCGGCATTTTCGGAGTCGTAAAAGCCCAGAATTTCCCTGACTCGTTTCGTCATAACGTTCCTCGGGTCCCCAAGGTTGGGAGACGTGGGATTCTCATATCACAATAACGCCGCCGCGCAGTGCGCGGCACCGGTCAAGGCAGCACCGGGATTCAAGGAGACCCGGACTTCGATTTGGCGCAGCATCGCATTCAACCGGCCCTTGGAAAAGAACCCGCGCATAAACGCGCCGCCGGTCAAAAAGGGCAGCACCTTGGGCGCGATTCCGCCGGCGAGATAGATTCCGCCGAGCGCCAGCACCTTGAGGCCCAAGTTCGAAGCCTCGGCGCCGTAGATTTCGGCGAACGTCGTAAGCGTGGCGACGCACACCTCGTCCTTCGCTTCGAGCGCGGCGTCGCTGATCGCGGCAGCCGGGTCATCATTCGCAATCATCTTCGTAAGCCATTCCGGCTCGGGGGCGCCGCTCCTTTTGCGCTGAAACCGATATAGATTGGCTATTCCTGGACCTGACAGGACGCGCTCGAAGCTCACATGGTCGGGAAACTCAGCCCTAAGGAAGCGCAGCAGTTCGATTTGCTCGTCGTTAATCGGAGCGAAATCGCCATGCCCACCCTCTGACGCGACCGCGTAGTAGCCGCCGTTCTCGTAAACCAGCGCTGATTCGCCGAGTCCCGTACCCGCCGCGATAACGGCGATATTGCCGCGCGCAGGGCGCTCGAAATGATGGAGCACGCGCATCTCTTCGGGCAAGAGGTAGAGCATGCCATACGCCGTAACGCCGAGATCGTTGACGAGGCGCGTTTTGACGCCGCCGAGCGCACGTGAGAGCGCCTCCTCCGACATCCGCCAGTGAACGTTGGTAGCCGTGGCGCGCCCGTCGATTATCGGACCCGGCACTCCCATGCACGCGGCTGCAACGCGCGCCCCGGCGGCGAACTTCAGACAGACTTCTTCGAGCGTTTTGAATTCGAGGGTAACGTAGCGCTCATGCCGGACGAGCTTGAGTTTGCCATCGTCACCGATTTCGAAAAGGCCGAGATTGGTTTTCGTTCCTCCGCTATCGCCGGCCAAGACCAATCGTGCCACGGCTCGCCCCCGATCGTCGTCAGCCTTCGACCTTCATCTCTTCGGCGAGCCGCACTTCGTCGGCGCTGCCGATGTAAACAGGATGTCGATCGTGAATCGCGGCTGGGCGAACTTCGAGGATACGACCCTTGCCAGTCGAAGCGCGGCCGCCCGCCTGCTCCGCGACCATCGCGAGCGGCGCAGTCTCGTACATCAGCCTGAGCTTGCCCTTGGTCTTGCCGCCTTCCACAACTTCACCAGGATAAACGTAGATTCCGCCCTCGAGCAGGAAACGATGGAAATCATTGGCGAAAGCACCGCAGTAGCGGAGCGAATAGCTCGTGCGCTTGTCCTTGCGACTCGTGATGCGGTCGATGTAGGCGCGCGCGTTGGGATGCCATTTGCCGATATTGCCCTGGTTGGTCGCGTACACGCTGCCATGCGGTGGCATCTTGACGTTTTCGCGCCACAGGATGAACTCGCCGAGACTCGGATCGAGTGTGAAGATATCGACGCCGCTTCCTGCCGTGTAAACAATCTGTGTAGCAGGACCGTAGGCTATATAGCCCGCGATTACCTGCTCCGTGCCTGGTGTCAGCAGCTCTTCGCTGCCGCTGCCATGCCCGGCGTTACGCTTTTTGACGGCGAAGATCGTGCCGAGCGAGCCGTTGACGTCGGTGTTCGATGAACCGTCGATTGGATCGTAGAGCACACAGTAGCTCTCGCCCTTGCAGCTCGCCGGATAGTGGCGCGGCTCATCCATTTCCTCTGAGATCAGGCTGCACACCGGATGCCCATGCTCGAAGGCCTCGAGGAAAACGTTATTGCCCCATTCGTCGAGTTTCTTGACCTGCTCGCCCTGCACGTTGGTCTGGCCGGTGTAGCCGGTTTCGCCGCCGAGCGACGCGATCGTAAGCTCGCGCGCGATTCGCTTGGCGATAAACTCGATACGTTCCATGATAAGCGCGAGATCGCTCTGCGGGAGAGTGGTTTCGCGCTTGGTCATGATGTGGCGGGTGAGGGTGATGCCGCGTGCGCTCAT
>JASHQJ010000256.1 GCA_030037595.1 Candidatus Binataceae bacterium | reverse complement strand
CCAGAAACTCGACCACGCTCCGGCCGGACTTCAGATCGAGGATGAATGAGCGCTTGATGAGCGAGTAGATAAGGAGCAGCGGCGTGCGATGCTGCGTTTCCGCAGCTTCGTAATGAAGCAGCCGAACGAGGCCCGACTCGTAAACGACGCGCGAGGGCGTTGCCGGCTCGGGGTCGTCCATCGGGATGCCGAAGCCGTTGCGCACCGCGTCGAGCGTGCGCATCGCGCCTTCCATCCAGAATGAAGCAACCGCGCTAATTGCCGACATCGTTGGCCTCCCGCGCCTCGGAAATCGGCCATCCCGACCAGACCGCGACCTGATGCACGGCGGGGTTGGCTGACGGCGTCATCACAGGAGAAGTGATTCGTTCGCGCGTCGGACGGCGGGCTTCGAGAGCGCGCATCGCTGCCTCCTCGGCCCGCTGCGCGGCGAGCTCCCCACGCATCGCGCGGACTTCCTCGCGCACGGATTCGATCTCACTCGCAGTCGGGAGCCCGATTGCCGGCCACAGCGAGCCGAAGAATGCGCCGGCGACCGCATTCTGAAAGCGCTGCCAGCGCACTGTCGCGTCGATCATGCGGCTCGCCGCGCTGCCGAACGCCTCGCTGCCATAGAGTCGATTGGTGACTTCGTTGCTGACGCCGACCAGCGCGTCATAGGCCTTCCATCCCGCCTCGTACATCGCGCGTTCGCCGTCGGAGGAGACCAGGCGCTTGACGGTCGCCGCCGGCAATTCGAGCAAAGTCGCCTGGACGAACTTCAAGAGCTGGGTCGCGATTGGGGAGGTCGCAGTTGTCTTGGCTGTGCCGTTAGCTGATACTGAATTCTGCTTCGCCACTTCCGTTACTCCTGTTCGTTCCCGCAAAATGATGATGATAAAGAAACAGTAATACCAGAGTACGGTCAATCATTAGTGTTACTTACGTTTGTCGCGCGGGTGACAATTGGCTCAATCTCGTGAAAAGACTTCGAGAAGCGGTCACCTTGGCGACAATCTGCAAGGTTGTGCTACGAAGACGGTATGGTCATGGATGCCGGCGTTGATTCGCGCGCCCTTGGCCGATTAAGGCCACTTTCGTGGCTTTCGCAGGACCAAATCAGGCACCTCGCTGCGGAAGCCATCCTTATCCGGACGATTAGAGGTAAACCGATATTTACCGGGGGCGAGGAAGCTACCCGGATCTTTGTTTTGCTATCCGGCGCCGCCAAGCTCCAACTCGAGAACGACGGCCAGCGCGTTCTGGTCGGCCTGCTCGGCCCGGGCGAGGTTTTTGGCCTGACGGCGTTATTGGGCCAGGCGATTCGGGCGTTCAAGTGCGAAGCCTTCACCGATTGCTCCTCGGCTGCTATCGCCCCTGAGACCTTTGTCGAAATCGTCCTCGGCGTGCCGCTCGAACGCGCCAAACACGTGCTCGATATGACGGTCGGGCGATGGTGGGCGATGGTGTTGCGCTACTCGAGCTTCATCGGCCTGGGCCTGCGCGAGCGGCTCGCGGGCGCGCTGCTCGAGATCGCGGCGAAGTTCGGCGTCCAGGATGCGCGCGGCACGCTGCTCACGCTCAGGCTCACGCATTCGGACCTGGCCGAGCTGGTGGGAGCATCGCGCCAGCGCACCACCGAACAGTTGAGCGAGTTCGAACGTGAACACGCGATCATCCGCGACGGGCGCCGGCTGATTGTCGTACCCGCGCGGATGGCCGCGATGTCGCAGTTGACGCACTTCGACCTGCCGCGCAATACAGTACTTGAACATGCCAGCAAGTAAGTTCATCACCGCCAACAATCTGAAGCTTCACTACCTGGATCACGGAGCCGAGAATCAGCCGTGGCTCGTCTGTATCCACGGCCTCTCCGGCAACGCGCACAACTTCGATCGCCTCGTGCCGCACCTGATCGGCAAGTATCACGTGCTGTCGGTCGATGTGCGCGGGCGCGGCGACAGTGAATGGGGCCCGCCGACCGAGTATCTCCCGCAGCACTACGTGAGCGACCTCGCGCAAACGCTCGATGGTCTCGGTATCCAGCGTGTCACGCTCATCGGGACCTCGATGGGTGGCATCATCTCGATGATGTATGCCGGTGGATGGCCGGATCGCGTCGAGCGGCTGGTGCTCAATGACATCGGGCCCGAGGTTGATCAGGCGGGCGCGACGCGAATCCAAGGCTACTTCGGCGAGGCGCCGAGCCGCTTCAACAATCTCGGCGAAGTTGCCGATTACTACCGCAAGAATTATCCGCCGATGGCGAAGATGACCGAGGATGACTTGCGCGAGCAGGTCAAATGGTCGGTGAAGGATTCCGGCGACGGCGGCCTCGCGTGGAAACTCGATCCCGCGATCCGGCGGCCGATTCGCGGCGGCACGGCGCAGCAGCGGCTCGATCTGTGGGTGCCGTTCGCGCGCATCATCGCGCCGATCCTGGTCATCCGCGGCGCCGTCAGCGACATCCTGTCACCGCGCACCGCGACCCAGATGCGCACGATGCACGAGGGCGTCGCCGTGGTCGAGGTTCCGGGCGTCGCCCACGCTCCGTCACTGCTCGAGCCGGAAGCGCTCGGCGCGCTGAGGGCGTTCCTAAATCTGTAGCGACGAGCTCAGCCGCGGCTACTGCCGCGGATGAATTCGGGCGCCCATTCTGAAATGCGCGACCTTGCCGTCAGCGCCGCGCAGAAATTCGCCCTGGATGTCGTTGCGCTTGCCGTCGACGACGCAGATTCTGTCCTTCGTTATGAAGCCGAGCTTCACCGGCGGCGGAGGCGGCGCAGCCCGCACCTTCTTGTTTGGGAATCCGCCCTTCGGCGTGACGTGCATCATCAGTTCGCCGTTGTCAACTTTTAATTCGATGTTGTCGAGCGCGGCGACAAAGCGACCCTCGTACTGGGCAAGGTTTTCGGAAGCCATCGCGATCGGTTCCGGCTTCTTGTACGGCATGCCGAGAAACTCGCGCATCGGATCGTCGGCGTCGCGCATCAAGTCGCCGAGCACCCAGGAATTCGTCAGCATCACGAACGCAAACTTGAGTTCGGGAACGAGGATGAAGGCCGAGATTTGTCCGTGGGTGCCGCCGCCGTGGAAGACGCGCTTGGGACCGTCGTGGTCGGCCGTCATCCACGAGATTCCCATCTTCGTGTCCATTTGTGCCCTTATCCCCGGAGTCTGCATCGCCTGCAACGACTCCGCCGACAGCACCCGCGTGCCGTCTTCCGCCGTCCCGTTGCCAAGGTGGAAGCGCGCGTACTTGAGCATCTCCTTTGCCGAGGCCGAGATTCCTCCCGCCGCCCAGTTCGATCTTAATAGCTGCCACGGGCGCAGCACGTAGTTCTTGCCGTCGATCAGTGTGTGACCGACGGCAAATCGATGCAGCATCACGTCGGTAGGGAAGAAGTACGATCGTTTAAGCCCGAGCGGCTTCAACACCAGCTCGAGCATCGCCTGCTCGTAAACTTTTCCTGTCACCACCTCGATTACGCGGCCGGCCAAAGAGAATCCCGAGTTGCAGTAGGACCAGAGGGCGCCGAGCGGCGTGAGCTGCTCGATCGTCGCCATCGCGCCGACGTACTTTTCGAGCGCATCGTCGCCGTTGCCCGTGTCCTCAAAGTAGTCGCCGAGAAATCCTCCCATATGCGTCAGCAGATGCCGCATCGTGAGATGCGCCGTCACTTCGGGATCGCGCATCTTGAAATTCGGCAGGTAGGTGCGAATCGGTTCGTCGAGCTTTAGCTTGCCAACCTCGACCAGGCGCATCACGGCCGTGCCAGTATGCGTCTTGGTGTTTGACCCAATCTGAAAGAGCGTGTTCTCGTCCACTGGCAGTGGATTATCGACGCTCGTGACGCCGAAGCCGCGGACGAACTCATTCCCGTCGCAAAAGATTCCGACCGCGACACCCGGCACCTGATGCTTCGGCATCGATTCGTTGAGCACTTCGCCTAGTCTTCGAAAAAGGGCCTCCGCGTCCATCGAGCGCCTCCCCTGTCCGCTTGAAGCACACGCTAAGACGTGCACGTAAGCCGATCAACTTGGCGCTGCGGCGAATCGCGGCGAATCGTCACCGTCGCACATCCAGGCCGCGCGCGAGCTCCACTGCGCATGACATTGAGGCCGTAAAGATGGCTCGGCATCGAGAGAGCCGGCAGGCACGATGACTTCTTTGCCGCTTCGAGTAACGTCGGGTAAAGGCGACCCGCGTCGTAGATAAAGCTTCGGAATGATTCGCTGACCTCGAATGTGACGGCTCCGCAGAGACAGCTTCCGCGTAGTGTAGATTCCGTGCGGAGAGCCTAGCGCGCGATGGCGTGGTCGCCAACATGATCTCAGTTATCGAGTTGATTGCACACACCAAGACAGCGCGAATATCAGGGTCGAACTCCTCTCTTGGTGACCTTCGTGCTCTTGGTGGTTAAAGCGCAGACTACTAAAGAATAGTGGCTCTTTGTTTGCAGAAACGCTACGCGTTTGGGTGAGAAAAGTGCCCCCTAAACCATCTGATCTGAGAGCCTTGGTACGCGAATCGTACGATCGCATTGCTGAACGCTATCTTGAGTGGCGCGCTGAACAGCATCGCGAAGATGCCGCAACGTGGGTTTCGATTCTCTCCGAGCGACTTCTACCTGGTTCGAGAGTGCTTGATCTCGGCTGCGGCGCGGGGATTCCGCTCACCAAGGCTCTGGCAGACACATTTGACGTTACCGGTCTGGATATCTCTGCCCGCCAAATCGAGCTTGCGCGGCGTAACGTCCCTAACGCACGGTTTATCAACGCGGACATCGTCACTCATGACCTTCCGCCTCAGAGCTTCGACGCGGCAGTTGCATCCTATTCTCTGTTCCACATTCCGCGAGCGGAACACGAAGGGTTGTTCCGGAAACTCACCAGCTGGTTGCGACCTGGAGGACTCTTTTTGGCCAACTTTGGTATCGCCGACAGCGAGGTGGACTACGAAGAAGACTGGCTCGGGGCCCCGATGATCTGGTCAAGTTTCGACGAAGATCGCACACTCACGGCGCTTAAGAAGGCGGGCTTTGAATTTCTAATCGATCGCATCGAGACGGAGGTTGAAGACGCAAAATCGCGCAGATGGCTTTTCATCCTGGGGCGACGATGATTGAATGCCCTTCTCTCTCCAGAGGGAATCTGCCAATCAGCTGGTTATGCTTCTCGACTATGGGTATTTCTGCACAAGTCGTCCTCTCCGTCATATATGGACCGCCGCGGGAGGCAAGGATGAAGGAGCAGGGATGGGAGCGGGTTGCGGTCATATATGCGGCCTAAAAGCAGGGGCGCATGGAGTGCCCCTTGGCCATGATGGAAATCCGCGCGTCTGCTGCTCGAGCTCATCCCGACGGCCTTTTTGGCCCTGACAGACTACAGAGTAAGCAGACGCCGGTCCGACCGGTTCGCCATC
>JASHQJ010000255.1 GCA_030037595.1 Candidatus Binataceae bacterium | reverse complement strand
CGGCACCATGTGTGCGGTAATCCTGCTGATGGCCGGGGACAATGATCCCCTCTTCTTGCAGCTCAAAGAAGCGCGTTCCTCGGTGCTGGAGGCCTATGCCGGGAAGAGCGTATATCCCAATCACGGCCAGCGGGTCGTAGCTGGTCACCGACTGATGCAATCGGCCAGCGACATATTCCTCGGCTGGAGTGAGGGTCGGTCCGGCCGCCACTTTTACATCCGCCAACTACGAGACGCCAAAATCAAGCCGAGGGTCGAAACCTTTGGTTCGTCGGAGATGCAGTTGTTCGCTGCATGGTGCGGACAGTCCCTCGCGCGTTCCCATGCCCGCTCGGGCGAAGCTGCAATGATCGCGGGCTACCTGGGCGAAAGCGAGACCTTCGATGCGGCAATTGCGGCGTTCGCCGAGAGTTACGCCGACCAAACCGAGCGCGACCATGCTGCTCTAAAGAAAGCGGCACGCCAACGAAAAATTAAAGTGTTGATCGAGCGGCGGTAGCTCTCATCGCATGCCTGCGCGACCAGCGATGAGTCATCACAACTGGTCGTACGGCAGCTTAAGCCATCCCGAGGGGAAGCTTGGTGGACGATTCGCGCGAGCGTTGCACGGCTGTTTACGTCGGGAAGGTAAGCTCGCAAGGAGTTGAAACCTGACACCATTCAAGCTTCTGTTCGCGATCCCCTCCTTGCCGCGATTGTCCTGTTCCTCTTCGGACTCGAAGAATTCAGCTCAGAGATTCAGCGGCTCGGCGGCGACGCGCTCAACAAATGGCTTGGGCGGTTGACCAAAACGAGATGGCGCGGCGTGATACTCGGGGCAATTGCGACCGCGATTGCTCGATCGAGCAGCGCGGTCACTTCGTTGGCAGTGGCGCTGGTTGATGCGGGAACAATTTCATTCAATTCGAGCCTTGGCATTCTGCTTGGCGCAGACCTCGGAACTACCTCGACCGCATGGCTGGTATCATTGAAGCTGGAATCGATTGGTCCGTTCTTTATCGTATTCGGCGCGCTGCTGAGTACCGTACCGACTCGGTGGAAGTTCCTGGGCAAGACCGCCTTTTACTTCGGTTTCATCTTCTTCAGCCTCGAGCTCGTGAGCGGCGCGCACAAGCCGCTGCACGAGCTTACTGCCGTTCGCGGGATCCTAACGGAGGCCAGGAGCCCAATCACGGGAGTGTTGGCGGGACTTGTGATTGCTGCGTTCGTGCAGTCCAGCAGCATCACTACTGGGCTTGCAATTCTATTGGTTCAACCGGGGCTGCTGGCTGCGGCGGCGCTATTCCGATCGTCATCGGCGCGAACATCGGAACGACCTCGACCGGATTGATCGCGAGTCTCAGGATGAAGCCGACGGCGCACCGAACTGCTGTCGCCAACCTCGTATTCAACGCGTTTGGTGTGTTGCTCTTTCTGCCAATCCTAAGCGAATTCTCAAACGCCGTAGTCGACTATTCCGGCAATCCTTCATTGGCGGTGGCGTGGGTTCAGCTCATCTTCAACCTTGTTGTGACGATTGCGACAATCATTATTTTGAGACTCTTCGGACAGCTTATTCCAAACTCAAGACCGGTGAGCATCAGATGCCAAGGGCCGGTCGGAAATCGGCCCTCTTTGGACAGGGAACGGTACGTCTCATGATTTCTTCGCTCAAAAAATCACGGCCAATAAACTTGCTTGAGTTCTGCCGGCGAAAAGTTTGAGGGCAAAAGCTTGAGCGGCACCCTGCGAAGATCCTTCTCCGAAATGCTCTTGATACTCTGGGCGATCCTTATGATCGGAGGATCGTCCCGCGCTCAACCAGCACCAGCGCTTGAGACTGAGAAAAACCTCGAGCAGGATTTCACGAATCCGCTCACCACCCTGCCTCAGCTGGTCGTCAGGGACAGCTACACGCCCGCAAACTACGGCCCCTGCACTCCGCTCGCGTGCGTCAGGAACTACGAGACAAACCAACTGATCGTAAGACCGTTAATCCCGCGTATACCACCGCAGTCGTTCCTCCCGTTCATTCAATTGGTGCGTCCCACCTTTGCGCTTGTCACAGTTCCCAGCTCACGCGGCGGAACGCGCACCGAGTTCGGCGACATCCAGTTGTTTGATGTTGCGGTCTTGCCGTGGCCGGACAGGCAGAAAACTGGCTTTTTGATCGGTATCGGACCTACTTTCGTATTTCCCACGGCTACATCGACGAGCGCCGGCCAAGGCGCATGGCAAGCCGGCCCCGCGCTGGGTGCGATTAACACCGGAGTATCGGGACTGCTCGTCGGATTCATTGCCCAGAATCCGGTCTCCTTCGCTTATACGTCGCCAAATCGGCCTCCTCAAAACACGTTCGAGGTGCAACCCGTTTTCGCTCTTCACCTTTGGGACAAATGGTACCTGCGATCGGCAGAGGCGAACTGGACAGTCGGCTGGCGTCGCCATTCTTCAACCATGTTGCCGCTCAGTTTGGGAATCGGCCGGACGCTTGTTCGTCCGGGCCTGCCCCCGACGAGCTTTTTCGTTACGGGGCAATGGATGTCGTATCGGCAGTATGCTCCGATCGCACCCCAAACGAGCATAAACTTTGGCATCACGGTGGCATTCCCACGGTTCAGGTCTTACTGGGGTCGCTAGATTCGCCGCACGGACGACGAAAAATCGACTTAACGGGAATCATTCCTTGAATTTCGCGGATAGAAGCTTTCCATTTCTCGCAGCACGCTGCTCGCGGCGATTGTGGTCGCCGTGCTGTTGGCGACCACACCACTGCCGATCATCGAGATCGCGCGCACCGGCGAACTCTACATGTTCTTCCGGCGGTTCGTGCCGGATATGATGGCGCGCCTTCACGGGCCGGCCGTTTGCGATTCATTTTGCAACCGACCTTCGCGATCATTCTTGGCGCCCGTGATGGTGTGAAGGACGCGCGCCTCTGCAATCCCGCTCTTTTGAGCGCGCTGTTCTTGCGCGGACAGCGCCGATCCGAACTGCTGCGAGGCGCTCTGGCCTCGGACCGCGATGTTGTCGCCGTCGCGATACTTCTCGACGTCATATCCCAGATTCTAATTCTCCGTACTGTGCATCCCGCCGCGGCGATTGTGCTGGGTTCCGTGTTGATCGCTATGCCTTAAGCCTTTGCGCGCGCACTAGCGAACCGCATCGTGCGATGGCGGGCAGGTTACATATCCACTGCTGAAGCAGGCTACGAGCAGCTCTACACCAAGTGGCTCGGCACCGAGTAGAGAGGATCATCGCGAAGCTAAAGGGAACAATGCGCCCGTTTATGGCAGACGACGGAGGACCCTAACTTTCCCGGATCAAGTTTGATGGTCCCCAGGGTGTCTAGCGCAGCGACCGTTTTATTTCCTGCCACAGCGAATCGAGCTGGGCCGGTGCGACGTCCATCAAATTGAACCCGCGCGATTCGGCGAGCTTCTCTAATGCCTCGAATCGCGCGACGAATTTGTCGGCCGCGCGGCGCAGCGTGTCCTCGGCGTTGCGGCCGATGAAGCGCGGCGCGTTGGCCATCGCGAGCATCAAGTCGCCAAGCTCATCAGCGGCCGCCTCGAGGTCGTCGCGAGCGAGCGCCTGCTCGACCTCGTCCAGCTCCTCGCGGACTTTGCCGAGCACGTCGCCGATGCCGCGCCAGTCCATCCCGCGCCGCCGCGCCTTCACTCCGAGCTTCTCCGCGCGCATCAGCGAGGGCAGGGCGCGGCCCGTGGTTTCGAGGCCCTCCGATTTGCCCTTGGCGCGAGCCTCGTCCTGCTTGATGCGATCCCAGTTCTCGAGGACGGTGTCCACGCTCGACGCTTCGACGTCGGCATAGACATGCGGATGCCGGCGAATCAGTTTCGCCGCGGACGCCTCGAGAATCGATGCGATGGTGTGTTCGCTTTCTTCGCCGAGAATCACCGCGACG
>JASHQJ010000254.1 GCA_030037595.1 Candidatus Binataceae bacterium | reverse complement strand
AGCCGGCAAGAAGAGCGTCGCATTGGCCTGCCGGTACAGGGCCAAGGATCGCACGCTTACCGATGAGGAGGTAAACCGCCTTCACGCCGTCCTGGTCGAGCAGGCGCGAACGCGGTTGGGAGCGGAGTTGCGGCAGTAGGCGTGCCCAACGCGAGTCGGTGGGGAACGGTACGCCGCAGTGCAAGACTAAAGCCGATTTCGTAGACTTGATCTACGAGCGGACAGGCTCCTCGAAACGAGAAGCCGGCGAAGTGGTCGAGGCGGTGATTGCGATCATCCGAAATGCCCTGCGCGACGGCGACAAGGTGAAGATTTCCGGATTTGGGACCTTCGCCGTCAACCAGAAGCACGCCCGCCGCGGCCGCAATCCTCAGACCGGCGAACCAATTACGATCGTCTCGCGCCGTGTGCTCTCCTTCAAGCCGAGCCAGGTATTGAAGCAAAGGGTGAACGGCGTCAAAGCGAAATCATGACGGAATCAACGCGGCGGCAATTAGTTCGGCCGAAGAAAACCGCCAACCCCGCAATTCCCAGCGGCGGTTTTCCCGAGCGCGGCCTTAAAATCGGCGAAGCGGCGACGGTGCTCGGAGTCGAGACCTACGTGCTCCGCTTCTGGGAGACACAGTTCCCGTTTCTCAAACCCAAGCACTCCAAGACCAAGCATCGCTTCTACCACGAGCGCGATATCGAGGTGCTGCGGTTGATCAAACGGATCCTGCACGACGAGCGATTCACCATCGCGGGCGCCAACAAATACATCAAGGAAGTTGGACTCGAAGTGCTCCTCAAAGGCGGAGCGCCGCCAAAGGCTATGCGCGCCGAGGATCACGCTGCAAAGCAGGCGCCGAACGAAGGCTCAACGCGTCGCGTGCTGAGCGAAGTGCATCGCGACCTCGAAAATCTAAAAAAGCTTCTGGAGGATTGAAGAACGGCTGGCTGAGAGCCGGTGCTACTCGACCGCGCGCTCTCGCGCCGCGACCGCGGCGACTGCCGGCTTCGGCGCGGGCACCGCTGGCGGAACCGCCTCGGCCTCGCGCACGGGCTTGCCGATCGGCGTGAGATTCAGCTCGGCGGCGCAGTTCTCGACTGCGCGATAGGCAACCGCTCCCGCCTCGACCATCGCGCCGGCGAGGCATACTCCGGCCGCGATCGTGAGCGCGAGCAGCCCAAGGCCAATTTCCGGCGTCCCCGCGCGCATCGCAATCGCCGCCAGTGCCGTACCGGCCCCGAGTGCATAGTGGGAGAGCCTCGTCAGGCGCACGCGCGCGACGACGCGATTCGTGATGCGCTTGCCGCCGTGCTCCTCGTCCGCCGTCTTCAACTCGACTCGCGTCCACGCATCAGGCTTAAGCTCGGCGTCGTAGTCGTTCCATCCGCCGTCGATCGCAACTGCACGTCCCGCGCGAGCGAAGAGCTTGAGCATCCGATCGAGCAGGCTCTCGCGGAGCGTGTATTCCTCGTTCCAATACGAGAGATGCACCGAACGCGTGAGCCAGTTAATCGTGGGCCGCTGCCGAACCATCTCGTCGCTCTCTTTTTTAAAGGCCGCGTTCGCTCGTGTCTTGTACCGCGCAATCGTGCGCACCATCGGCCCTGTGTAGGCGAGATACGCTATGAGGAGCCGCGCGGTGAAGCTCTGATGACATTTTTCGAGGGGAGCGTGCCACGCATAGTAGAGCGCCCAAATCGGCCCGAGCGCGAGCATCGCGGCGGCAGGAATCACCGTCCATCCGAGGATGATCGACGCGATGAGAGCTATCCCTGCGAGGATGTTCCACTCGAGCGTCTGCGGCAGAACCTTGGCCAAAGTAAGCGCAGGATCGAACAACGTCTGGGCCCCAGCGACTTTTGCGCCCCAGAACACGCGCTTAATTGAACCGCCGGGAATCGTGCGAGCGATTCCGGGTATCGTTCCGCGCCATCCGATCTGTCCGAAGATGTTGAAGCGCGAGGAGTAGAGCGGATAGAGCATGGCCTCGGCGCGTCCATAGCCGCGCTGTTGGCCGTAATAGGCCTTGATCGTGTTGCGGCGAAAGTGCCACACGAACGCGGCAGGCGAAAAACCGAGCCGATAGCCCGCGTCGATCAGCCGCCAGCACATATCGACGTCGTCTCCCGCCGAGGTGAACTGCGGGTCGAAGCCACCGACTTTGGTGAGCGCGGCCTTGGTGAAAGCCATGTTGCATCCCGCCAGATGCTCCGCCTCGTCGTGCGCGGTCAGTACGTGCGATGGTGCGCCGGGAGACGCGGCGCAGCATGCCTCGAGACGTCCTTCTTCGTGCGGCGAGAGATTCGGCCCGCCGCATCCGTCGAAGCCGCCCTCCTCCATCGTCCGCACGAGCAGCGTGAGCCAGTTTGGATCGACGACGCAGTCGGAGTCGGTGTAGGCGATAATGTCGCCGCGCGCGGCATGCAGTCCCACGTTGCGCGCGACGCTGAGCCCCTTGTTGGGCTGGCGAATCAGGCGGAACTCGGGAAAATCCATCGCGATTTCGGCCGTGCGGTCGCGCGAGCCGTCATCGACGACGATTACTTCAAAGTTGGGATAGTCGAGCTTGCGTAGCGACTCCATGCACGGGCGCATCGTGCGCTCGGCGTCGTAGGCGCAAATCACGACCGAGACCATCGGCAGATTCTTGGGACGCGGCGGGCAGGTGCCGTTCAGAGTCACGAACGGCATCAATTCCGACGCACGCAGCATTCGAACGCCGAGCCAATCATGAGACGCCGGACTCGGAACCGGCGGCGCTACCACCCCGGCCGCTCCCGTCCCAAACGCCATAGCGACCGCTTCGTCCTGTCCCGGCGATGCGTTCGCAAACTCGATAACCAGCGGTCGGTTCTCCGCGACGTTGTGCAGACTCACGACGAAGTCGCGGATTTCGACTGGGCTGAGCGCCGGGATAGCGCCGTAGATGAAATCCTCAGCGAGCATCGAAAGCGCGCGCGTTTCCGGGCGGAGCTTGATCGAGAGCATCGCGTTCGGTGCGAATTCGCGTATCGCCGCGACCAGCGCGGCGAGGCGCTTGCGGGCAATCCTGAGACCATGGGCGCGAAGCGCATCCTGGCCAATCGGGCAATCGACTACGAATCCTGCAAGGGCAGGATTGGAGCGCAGGATATTGGCGGCATGAGCGATGCGCGAGTAAGCCGCATTGAAACGCTTGCGCTCGATAATCTCCTCGGGCGCGACGCGAAACTCGACCAGCGCGGCAATGCCGGATTGCGCTACGATATCGAGGACTGAGGAGGCTTGCTGTTCGCTGAGAACGAGACCGGTGGTGTGGGCCGCCTTGAGCGCGTCGAGGCGGCGCCGAAACCGAAGCTGTTGATCGAAATCGAGGGCGGCGCCGATATCATCGAGGCGCATCGCCTTGAAGAAGAACTTCTGACCGAACCTGGAAAAAAATTTTCCGTGCGCAACAACCACCCGTCCCGGGTCCGATTCGCTAAGCATCAATGTCGAAAGCCTCGATGCAGGCCTAGAGCCAAAGACATGCCACGGGAAAATCGAAGCGAACGCGGGACTTTTTCGGAGCGGGCGGAAAATCAGCCGCCCAATTGGGATGATGCCTTAACGTTTTGCTACTGATGACCTGAAATGATCAGAATCTTCGCAGGCTGCAAAATAAGGCATCTGCGAAGTTGCGCGGCTCGCTAGATTGGTTATTTTGCGAATGTTATATGTCGATTCAGAAATGTTGCTTAAGAAATCAATCGTTGTGACCGCTTCCTCAGCAACTCCAACCGACTGATTTCCACCAAATTCCCGCATCGGATTAAGCATTATGAAAATCGCGCGCGTTTGTGGATGCTGCAACGTCTCGAAACCGAACGCCCACCTGAAGGCCACCGACCAGCCAATCGAAGCGCAACCCGAAGAGATACAAGTCATCCGCGAACAACTGAGCACAATCGAGCTGATGCTCTCACGCTTATGGGGCGAGACCATTTACAGCCGCGAGCCCGCCGCGATGAAGATCCGCGAGGCGGCGGCCAATCTGATCGAGGGCCACTTCGACGGAATCGTCGATGAGTGGCTCGACATGGTCCACGGCATCATGGGTGCGCCGCCGATCGACCCGGCAATCCACGAACGCGACCGCGGCGATCTCTACAACTCGCTCATTCGCCTGGTCGATCATCTTCGAAATCCGGACGATATCCGCACTTATGTTCATCTGCGCCGCCATTGCCAAACCGGTATGCTCGCGCGCGCCAAGCCCTCGCAGTTCAACACGATTCATATTGCGCTGAAGCAAGTCATCCTCGAGCACGTCCGCGCGGCGCTCTCGGGCGAGACCCTCGAGCGCGTGCGCGACTTCGTGGTTGCGTCGATCGACGAGCGGCGCCTGATGGTTTCGCAGTTCTATATCGAATCGCGCGAGCGCCTCCTGCGCGAGTCGGAGCAGAAGTATCGCAACACAATCGACCACGCGCCCGATCCGATGTACGAGATCGAACCGCGTACCTGGATCGTATTGGGCTTGAACGCCGCCGCGGAGCAGCTCCACAAGATGGAGCCGGAGCACGAAAAGGAGGTCGTCCTCGGGCGTCCGATTACCGATTTCATCCCCGATGAGCTTAAGCCGGGGGTTCTTCATGGACTCGAAAAAGTGATGGCCGAAGGATCGGCCCAGACACCCGAGTTTCCGGTCGGCCCGTTCTTCTTCGACGTCAATAACGCCCTTATCAGCTACGGCGAGAACCAGTTCATCCAGATGATCCTGCGCGACGTGACGCAGCGCCGCGAGATGATCGATTCGCTTATCAAGGCCGAGCGCCTCGCCGCCGCGGGCACGTTCGCCGCCGGCGTCGCACACGAGGTAAACAATCCCCTCGCCTCGATATCGTCGCTGGTCCAGTCACTGCTTAGCGGCGAAGAAGATCCGCAGCGTCGCACCACTCTGCACACTATTCTCTCCCAGATCACGCGCATTTCCGGCACGCTCAAGGACCTTGTTAACTTCGCGCGGCCCGCGACCGCCAAACAGAAGCCCGTCAATCTGAATATCGCGGTCTCCGACACGCTCCGCCTGGTCAACTACAACAAGCGCTTCTCTGGCATTCAGATCGATCCGATTCTAGCCGCGGATTTGAAGCCCGCCTTCGCTGACGACAACGAAATCCAGCAAGTGCTCCTGAACTTGCTCTTCAACGCGGCCGATGCGACCGCGGCCGAGGGCGGCGTTATCAAGGTCATCACCGAGAACATCAAAACGGGACACGGTAGCGACAAGCGCCATCGAGTCATGATCAAGGTGATCGATAACGGTATCGGCATCCCTGCCGAGCATCTCGAGCGAGTGTTCGACCCGTTCTTCACCACCAAGCCCGCCGGAGCGGGCGCGGGCCTCGGTCTCTCGCTTTGCCAGCGCATCGTGCTGAGCAACAAGGGCACTATCAAGGTCGAGAGCGAAGTCGGACGCGGCACCGCGGTCACGATCACGCTGCCGGTCTGTGAAGAGACCGAGCAGGTGCAGGCGGCACAGCTACAATGAACACCGATACCGCAGCGTGGTCCGCCAGCTCCGGCGGGCCGTATCGCATACTCGTGGTCGAAGATGAACCGCTCATGCGGTCGATTATCGTGCAGCTCGCGCGAGCCGAGGGTTACCAGGTCCTCGAAGCTCCGGGCGCCGAGATCGCGATCGGCATCTTCGAGAAAGAGAAGATCGATCTCGCGATCCTCGACCTAAATCTCACCAGCGGCGGCAGTGGCCTCGACTTGCTCGGCAAAATTCGCGACCTCGACCCCGAGGTGATGGGCATCATCGTCACCGCCTACGCCAGCGTCGAGTCCGCTGTCGAGGCGCTTCGCAAGGGTGCCTACGACTACATCACCAAGCCCTTCGCCAACGATCATCTGAAGGCCGTGGTGCGAAACGCACTGTCGCAGAAGGCGCTCTTTCATGAAAACCGCTTCCTGCGCCGCGAGCTGCGCGAGAAGTACCGCTTCGAAAATATCATCGGCAAAAGCGACGCGATCGAACAGGTCTTCCGCGTGATGGAAAAAGTCGCGCGTACCGATTCAAGCGTGCTCATCACGGGCGAATCGGGCACCGGCAAGGAGCTGGTGGCGCGCGCGATCCATTTCATTTCCGATCGCGGCGCGGCACGCTTCCTGCCGATCAATTGCGGCGCGTTGCCTGAGAATCTGCTCGAGAGCGAGCTGTTCGGCTACAAGCGCGGTGCCTTTACTGGTGCGGGCCAGGACAAGGTCGGACTGCTCAAGGCCGCAGACAAGGGAACGATCTTCTTCGACGAGATCGGCGAGCTGCCCCTCGCACTCCAGGTCAAGCTGCTGCGCGCGCTCCAGGAGCGCGAATGCTACCCGCTCGGTTCCAACGAGCCCGTGTCGTTCGACGTGCGCGTACTCTGCGCCACGAATCGCAACCTCGAGGCCGAGGTCAAGAGCGGCCGCTTCCGCGAGGAGCTGCTGTACCGCATCAACGTCATCAACATCAACTTGCCCGCGCTGCGCGAGCGCAAGGACGACATCCCGCTGCTCGCGAATCACTTTCTGCGCAAGTACGAGAAGTCGCTCAATCGCGGCATGATGCGCTTCTCGAAAGGCGCGATGCGCCTGCTCATCAACTATCCGTGGCCGGGCAACGTGCGCGAGCTCGAAAATACGATCGAGCGCGCCGCGATCCTCGCCGAAACCGACGTCATCCACTCGCACGACCTACCCGACAAGCTGCGCAGCAGCTCGCCCGTGGTTGCGAGCGCGGAAAACTCCGGCCTCACGCTTGAAGAACTCGAGCGCGAGCACATTAAGCGGATGCTCGACAAGGTCGAGGGCGACAAGGTGAAGGCAGCGCAGGCACTCGGCATCCACCTCTCGACGCTCTATCGTAAGGTACAGCGCTATCACCTGGAAAACGAAGGACTTCCCGGCGCGCAGGAACCGACGGCGCGGCCAGCCTGAGACGCGGGAATATACGTAGAAATCAAGCAGTCAAGGTTATAGAGTTTGAACAGGGGACCGAGTCCCCTGGGAGACCGATCATGGATATACTCTCGCCCTCACATTTGATCATCCTGCTGGTGATCGTGCTGATCATCTTCGGACCGAGCAAACTTGGCGACGTCGGCGGCGCCGTCGGCAAAGCGGTCAAGGATTTCAAGCGCGCGATGGCCGATGACGAGCCGAATAAGGTCGTGACCAAGACCGAGGAGCCGGCCAAGACCGCCGAGATGAAGACGACCGAGATCAAAGCCGACAAGGCGTAAACATTGATCGCAGACAAGGCTGTATCAAGCGGCGCGGGATCGACTCCTGCGCCGCTTTCTTTTGTTCTTGTGGAGTTTCTGTTGAAGGCCCTGTGGATAGGCCATAGGCAACGATAGAGTAGCGAAGAATAGCCGTTCGATTTACCTGGTAGTATCCGGAAAGTTTCTAGGTTTCCCAGACTATCTAGGTCTTTTTCCGATTCACGCCCCACCGCCGATCTTCCAAGGTTCGGTGACGTTTGGTTCGCAAAGCGTGCGTTGAGTCCAGCGCGCGCGTTTGCGAGCCGCGGTGAAAGGGGCCTTGACTAGCAACTCCAACTCGGAACTGATGCACAATGGAGCGGGCGCCGCTTCGGAGGTATCGACGAGTCAATGGGAGCGAGGCATCCGCCTCGAGGCATTAGCCAATCTAACGCACGAACTCCGCTCGCCGGTCCAGGCGCTGCTCGGCTACCTGGACATCTTGCGCGAGGAGATGGTCGACTACCTTCCAGGTGAGCATCGGCATGCCGTCGAGCGAATGAACGTCAACGTTCACGATCTCGTGCAGACGGTCGAAAGCCTGCTCGAATTTGCGCTCGCTGACACCAACGCGGAAGCGCTGGTCGAGGAAAATTGCGATCTCGCCGATTTGCTCGCTGAGCTCTCGCCCGCTCTGGAAGCCGCCAATGCGGGAAAGCACCTTACGCTCGAGCTGCAAGTTGATCCCGCGATCGGCAAAGTAACGGCTGATGCGGCGCCCGCTCAAGTCGATCCTCGTCAACCTGGCGGTCAATGCGATCAAGTTCACGTCGAAAGGCTCCGTAGCGATCCTGGCGAAACGCGTAACCAGTGACGACGGACGCGCCGCGTCGAGATCACGGTTAATGACACTGGTCCGGGAATCGATCCGACGATGCTCGCGCAGGCGTTCAAACGATGCACTCAGCTACCGAACTCGAGTGAGCGCCGCGGGATGGAACTCGCTCTCGCTGTCGTCAAGCACAACGTGGCGGTGCTGGGCGCGCAGCTTACGGTGACCAGCAAGCCGGGGAAAGATCATCGTTCGTCGTGACGCCGCTAAAACCGGCTGTCGGCGCGAACGCTCGCATCTGCTGATTTGCGCATCGAAGATCGCGCAGAGCTGACGGAATCGTACTCCAGTCGCGCGTTTGAATGACTAGCGGTAGTGGCGCATCAAGCCGACCACGACGCCACGGATCGAGAGGTCGCCCTCACTTACCATGATTGGCTGCATCGCGGCGTTCGCCGGCTGCAGTCGGATGTGCCCGTCGGGCTCGCGATAGAACCGCTTCACAGTAGCCTCGTCACCGATCAGCGCCACGACAGTCTCGCCGTTGCCAGCGGTCTCCCGCCCTTCGACAATTATGTAATCGCCGTCGCGGATCCCGTCCTCGATCATCGAATCACCCTTGACGCGAAGGCAAAACGTATTGTCTCGGCGGACGAATTCGTCCGGCACGGCGATGGTTTCGTTGCCCTCGATCGCCTCTATCGGCGTGCCCGCCGCCACCTGACCGAGTAGCTTTAAACTGCGGATGGGCGCGGGCCGCTCGGATTCGGAAACTTCCAGCGCACGGCTGTGATTGTGCTGACGCTTGATGAATCCCTTTTGTTCCAGATTGTGCAGATGCTTATGCACGGTCGCGAGCGACGACAGCCCGAAGTACTCCCCAACTTCCGAGAGAGTCGGTGCGTAGCCGTGCTCGCTGATATAGTTGTTGAGGAAGTCCATCAGCTGCTTCTGCCGGCGCGTGAGCGTTGCCATATTGGTCGTCCCCTTGCAGACCCAGAATGATGGCGAAAATCAGGCGAAGATGCAAGGGCTTCGTTAGTGAATGCGGTTCCTCACCTATCGAAGCTCTCTTCCGCCCGTTAATCTGAGCACCGCGCCCGGCAAATGGCAAAACTTCGCATCCAGTACGAAAACGGCGATCCCGAGCGCCTTATCGAGTTCGATCCAGCGAAGGCGCCGTTTCATCACGACGGCCAGCCCGGCTCGATTCTCGACGTGATGCTCGGGCACAACATCCATCTCGAACACGCGTGCGGCGGCAATTGCGCCTGCACCACCTGCCACGTGATCGTTAAGCAGGGATTCAACAAACTGGGTGAGGCATCCGAGCAGGAAGAGGATCTGCTCGACAAGGCGCCAGGTCTGACTCCTACCTCGCGCCTCGGATGCCAGGCCGTCATAACCGATCCTGACGCCGAGATCGTCGTCGTCGTGCCGCGCTACACCATCAACCAAGTGAGCGAGGCCGCCGAGGACTGAGCATGAGTGCCGAGGGGACTGCACCGCGCGGACGCTCCACGCTCACTGCGCGCATCGAGCGGATTCATGATCACTGCGCCGACACGCGCTCGCTCTTTCTCGCACTTGATGGCCGCCGCCTGAAATTTCTCCCTGGCCAGTTCATCTCGATTTCGATCCCGCTCGGCGACGAAACACGCACGCGCGCCTACTCAATCGCGACCAGCCCCGAGGATCGCGGGCCATTCGAAATCTGCTTCAACACGGTCGAGGGCGGGCGGGGCGTCGGATGGCTATTCGAGCGCAAAGTCGGCGACACGCTCGATTTCACGGGGCCGTTTGGCACCTTCTCGATGGAGCGCGCGCCCGAAGTTGAAATTGGACTTATTGCTGAGCGCACCGCGATTGCGCCGATTCGGCCGATAATCCGCCGCGCAATCGAAACCGGCGCACGCGCGCCGATTCATCTCATCTATGGCGCCGCTCGCGACGAGCACTTCCTCTATCGGGCGGAACTCGACGATTGGACAATGCAAGCGCCGAACTTCAGCTACGAGATTGTGCTTGCGCCCGCCGAACGGCTCTACCAGCGGCTCGGCGAGATCACGAATCGGCGCTGGATCGCGGCTGACACCAATCGCGCGCGCCAGTTTTGGATTTGCGGCGTCGGCCCGGGCGTTATCAAGCTTCGCGATCTATTGCGCGGCGCGGGCTACGAGCGCCGCGCGGTCCACTACGAGCAGTGGTGAGATCTCAGGTGGCGAAGGCGCGCCGCAGCGAGGCCGCAGATTCCTGAAGAGCTTCCCGGCCCTTATCCAGAACGTGATACATCGAGTAGAAGCCGTGAATCATGCCGTCATAGCGCGTCACCTTGACCGGCACGCCGGCTGCGCGGAGCCGTTCACCGTATGCCTCGCCTTCGTCGCGTAGCGGATCGAACTCGGCAGTGATGATCAACGCGGGCGGCAAGCCCGTGAGATCCTCCGTGAGCGCAGGTGCAACGCGCGGGTCCTTCTTGTCCGCTTCGCTCTTCAGGTATTGCCCCCAGAACCACCTGATTGCGTCAGCGGTGAGGAAATAATCGCGAAACGTCTTATGCGAGTACGTGTCGAGGCCGGTTTCAGTTGCCGGATATACGAGCAGTTGAAACACGAGCTTCGGCCCGCCTGCGTTGCGTGCGAGTTGCGCGACCACCGCCGAGAGATTGCCGCCGGCGCTGTCACCGCCAATCGCGATTCGCTCCGGATCACCGTCAACCAGCGCCGCGTTGGCGCCGATCCAGCGGACCGCGGCCCAGCAATCTTCAACTCCCGCGGG
>JASHQJ010000253.1 GCA_030037595.1 Candidatus Binataceae bacterium | reverse complement strand
CAGCGCGTTTGAGAACCGGTTGGAATAGCTTTCGCGCCGAATTTCGCCATCGCTAATGATGTCGACGCCGGCGCGCTCCATGTCGCGGATCGCGACGATCGTGGCGTCGTCTTGAGCCTGTTCGAGCCATCTCTCGGGAATTCGCCAGAGTTCAGGAACGTGAGTGCGCGGAACAAAGCTACGCAGTTTCTCGCGGTCGATGAGCCAGTCCGGTTGCGGATAGCTTCCCACGACCATCGTTTGCAAAGGTTGGCCTTTTTCCATCGAGGTTCACGCCTTCGATGCCACTTGGATCGTCACCAGGTCGCAACGCTACACCTGCCGCGTTATCCGAAACCAGAAGAGCGTTGGCGCCCGAGCTATTTCTTGGGTGTGATATCGATCTGCTCGTCCAAGCCCATCCCCTTGATCGATGCCTCGAAACGGTCCCGCATGCGTGCGTCGTCGTCGTTGAGTTCGCGCGTGTAGCAGCAATATTCCAGCTGCATCCCGTTTGGGTCCTTGAAGTAGATCGATTTCGCCCAGTCGTGATCGACGATTTCGCTGACCTTGACGCCCTTTGCGATCAACTCCGCTCGCTTCTGTTCGAGTCCCAGAAGGCTGCCGGTTTCGAAGGCGAAGTGATAGAAGGCACTCGGCACGCCGAGGCCACGATTGATGCCGGCGTCGTATTCGGCCGGGATACCTGGAACTCCCCGCGCCTCCATGAAGGCGATCAGCTGATCTCGCCCGGTGTCAAAGAAGATATGGCGAATCTTGCCGCCCTCTTTCACCTTTATCGTATCGCAGCGCACGGGCTTAAAGCCGAGCACGCCCTCGTAGAACTCGCGCGTTTTGTCGAGGTCCAAAGTCGAGAGTCCGATGTGAGAGAATCCCTTGTGCGACATAGCAGAATGGCCTCCTCAACTGATTTCGGGGTTGTAACATTTGTGCATCTCTTGCGTCGAGGACCTCATCAACAGTCGTTTGCCGCGCCTCTACTCGAAATGCCGCTACGTCCAGAATCACGTTTCCGTCATAAGTCAAGACGGCTCAGGTTCGGTGCTTTCCGATTGCTGGTATGCGAACGATTTTCTCGGCTTCTCTTGGCTTGAGGTCGGGCAGACGAGGACGCCGGATCTTCTGACCATGCTGGATCTTGCCCAAAATCCAGGCGGCGGAACGGGGATCTTTATGCGCTGGCGCGCCTTCGCCAATCCTCTTCCTGAGAGTCCCCACTCTTTTTGCCAGACTCTCAAGCGGCTTCGACCAGACTCGATCGAAGAGAGAAATTCTCGATTTCATCGACAACTCGATGGATGGCTTGTTGCGAACCCGAAAGATCGCCATCGATCGGCACATCCTCGATATTGTCCGCAGTAAGCGGGCAACACTGCCTCAGCCAGATGCGCTCGTGGTTCCGCGATGACGAGTTTTGCAATGATGCATTTAGGCGGGGCGATGGGAAGCGGACGCCCGCGATGTGCAGTGTCTTTGGGTTGCCGGAAAGCGTCCCGAAGCCGTTGCCAAGGTGCCGCCAAAGATGGAGCTCTAGGCGAATCTCCTGGGCGACACTAAAACAGTGCGCAGCCGCGTCCGCGTCTACAACGATGCGGGCGTCACGACGCTGTGCATCAATCCGGCCGGGCCAACTCGCGGAGAAACTCACGACGCTCGGGCGAGTGATGGACCTGGTGAGCGGCGTCAACGAGAGCGGCTGATACGGTGAGGCCATTAGCAGCAAAGTTCTCTCTCGGCGGAACAAAGAATCTTCTGACCACTTTTCCTTTTTTCGCAGTAAGGCGCCCCGTTCAGCGATTGGCGTGCCATCGCAATTCTGGTCTGCCGGGGAATTATCGGCTTTCTAGGTTGGGTCGTGTATGGACCAAAACCGGCTCTCGGATTCGCTATGCCCGATCCGAGACGGACAAGAGGGGCGGATTCAGTTCCTCGTTGCTGGAATCACCGGGGCGATAATCGAAAACCAAATTCCGGGTGACGGGTGACGACTTCAGCGGCGCGGCGTCGTGTTCGAGAAAGGTTGTCCTTCGTCAAAACCTCGCCGTGGATTCGCGGCGCTACCCATAACGGGCCGGAAAATGTAGATCGCCTGCCATATTGTTACGCAGATGCCCACGATGATGGTTGCTGCCAGGATGTTTTTGTATTTGGGTCCAGTGGCTGCCGAAACGATGACGGGGTGAACAAAGACTAAGGACCGCTTCGCGCTTTGCCGGTGGGACTCGGTGGATTAACGCAGTAGGCGATCTTAATCTGACAGTTGCTGCCCCCTTTACTGCGACAGGCAGTCAGCGCGTTGCTCTCAGCTTGTTGGCGGGTGTCAGCCTTGCCTGGCCCATAGTGGCTACTAGCATCCACTGCAAGAGCGGCGCAGGTGTTGGAAAAGCTTTCGACGACCTCACAGCCAGCGCCTTTTCTCTTACAGCTGGAAAGCGCCTGCTGATCGGCATCACTGGCGCTACTCATACTCACAGACCATGCCCAGTAGCCGCTTTGCTGGGAATATGCGATTGCTCCGTAGCTGTCGGCCCTAGCGCGCGAGGTTTGCGCTGCCAAGCTGAGTAACACCGTCAGAGCCCCTGAAAATATAGCTCGTACTCTCACCTAGCGAATCTCCTCGGCTTCAGCCTAGACTTCCGCTTTCAGCTTCCATGAGAACATGGACTTTCTTAATAAAGCAGATACAAAAAGACGCCCTCAAGCGCTATCGACCATGAAGTGCTCGCTCGAAAGCCGCCCGATCGTGCAGGCCTGTTCTACTACCCCAAAGAAGAACTCGCCCGGCATTTCGTGTTTGAGCAACCGCGCGCGGTTGGCACTGAAGCTGAAGTAGTCGCTGCAGAACCGCGATGATGGCGCAGCGCGATCATTGCGAGCACCACCTCAGTGCGGTTTCGGGTTTGCCAAGGGTAACCGAGATCGCTTCGGTGGTCGGCATCGCCATTGTCCGTACTGAAAATTTCAACCAAAGGAAAATATAAGTAGCCTCCCGCGAGGAGCAAGCAGACGAGGCTGCCGATGCTAGTGGGAACGCAGAACCGGTAGCGAATTGCCCTTAGTCGCAGACATTTCGACGACGCATCGCATTCAGATACGCAACTGTTCGCAGTCGATGACCGATATGTTCAGGCCGCGAGGCGTTCGTCGCGGTGGTGCAGACCGTCGACTTGTGGGAGTGCTATGACCCGGCCTCGCCGCAGCGGCTGGACATCACGTGGGTGGGGACAATCCTTGTCGAGCGA
>JASHQJ010000252.1 GCA_030037595.1 Candidatus Binataceae bacterium | reverse complement strand
GTTACGCGCTGGTCCCTGCCGCGATCAGCGCGACGTTTCATGGTGGCCGAGCGACGATGCTCGATCCGTCGCGCATCTGGCCTATCGCGACGATTTTCACCGCGATGTTCCTGCACGGCGGTTTCTGGCACATCGCGGGCAACATGCTCTACCTCTTCATCTTCGGCGCCGCCGTGGAATGGCGGATGGGCCCGCTCCGCTACCTGCTTTTCTACTTTTTCTCGGGAACCGCAGCCGCGCTCGCGACTGTGCTGATAACGCCGGGCTCTGCAGTGCCCGTGATCGGCGCGAGCGGGGCGATCGCCGGCGTGCTTGGCGCGTACTTCATCTTCTTTCCGCGCGGCAAAATTCTCACCATCCTGCCGATATTCATTTTCATCCAGTTCATCGAAGTGCCCGCCGTGCTCTACCTGCTGCTCTGGTTCGGCGTGCAACTCTATTCGGGTCTCAGCGAAGGAAGCCGCGGCGCGATAATGGGCGGCGTCGCATGGTGGGCGCACGTGGGAGGATTCCTGTTCGGCATCGCGCTCGCGCCGCTCATCGCCGACGAGCGTCCACGGCGTCGGCGAATTGCGTATCGTTGATAGTTTATTGCGTATCGTTGATAGTTTGTTGATACGATTCTGAATAGATCGCGCGCGCTTACTTGAGATCATTTCTCATGGAGCGGTACTCTTGCTGCTCACGGTGATGGTGGTTGTGAGGTGGTCGTGGCGGACTCAGCGGACGACATCTTAAAGCGCGTTCCTCCGCAGAATCTCGAAGCGGAGCAGTCAGTCCTCGGCGCAATCCTGCTCGAGAACGAAGCGATCAACCAGGCGATCGAGATACTCACCGCCGACGATTTCTATCGCGAGGCGCATCGCCAGATTTTCATCGCGATGGTCGAGTTGTCCGACCACAATCAGCCGGTCGATGCGATCACGCTCACCGACGCGCTGAAGTCGCGCGGCACGCTCGAAAATATCGGCGGCGCATCGTACATCGCGGAGCTCGCCGCCGCGGTTCCGACCGCCGCCAACGTCGCGTACTACGCCCGCATCGTGCGCGAGAAGGCGGTGCTCCGGAGCCTCGCTACAGTAGCGACCGATATCGCGAGCTCGGCTTACGAGGCGCCGCCCAACGTTGACGAGTTCCTCGACGCCGCCGAGCATCGCATCTTCGAGATCTCAGAGCGGCGCATCCGGCCCGCATTCCACACGATGCCGGAGCTGACGCGCGAGTCGCTGCGCATCCTCGAGCGGCTTTACGAGAAGCGCGAGCTGGTGACGGGCGTGCCGACGGGATTCATCGACCTCGATCGCGTGACGGCGGGCCTGCAGCCTTCCGACCTCATCATCCTCGCGGCGCGCCCCTCGATGGGTAAGAGCGCGCTCGCGCTGAACCTCGCGGCCTATGCCGCGATGGACGCCGATCCACCGGTGGGTGTCGCTTTCTTCTCGCTGGAAATGGCGAAAGAGCAGTTGGTGCTGCGGCTGGTCTGCTCGGAGGCGCGGGTCAACAGCCAGAAGGCACGGCAGGGATTTCTCCGCGAGCAGGATTTCCCGAAACTCGCTCAGGCGGCGGGACGGCTCTCGGAGGCAAACATCTTTATCGACGACTCGTCCGACATCTCGCCGATCGTGCTCAAGGCCAAGTGCCGCCGCCTCGCGCGCGAGCGCGCCAATAATTTGGGGTTGATTATCGTCGATTACCTGCAGCTGATGCGCTCGTCGCGGCCCGGCGAATCGCGCGAAAAAGAAATCGCGGAGATCTCGCGCTCGTTGAAGGCGCTTGCCAAGGAACTTCGTGTGCCGGTCGTCGCGCTCTCGCAGCTCAACCGCCAGGTCGAGACGCGTCCCGACCGCCGCCCTCTGCTCGCCGACCTTCGCGAGTCGGGCGCAATCGAGCAGGACGCCGACGTGATCGCGTTTATCTATCGCGACGAAATGTACAATCGAAAAGACAGCAAGGAACCGGGCGTCGCCGAGCTGATCATCGCTAAGCAGCGCAACGGCCCGACCGACACCGTCAAGCTCACCTATCTTTCCGAGTTCACACGCTTCGAGAATTACACGCCCGAGACTGGCGTGTTCGAAG
Source organism: Candidatus Binataceae bacterium (assembly GCA_030037595.1). Classification (GTDB taxonomy): domain Bacteria; phylum Desulfobacterota; class Binatia; order Binatales; family Binataceae; genus JASHPB01. The sequence continues at coordinate 4,630 of JASHQJ010000252.1, read as the reverse complement.
ACGCGGGAGGATGATCGCGCGCGTCAAGGCGCGGCGAAATTGTCGAGCTCGTTCTCCATCGGCTCCTGCTTCGTGACCTCGTGCGTCGTGCCGATGACGAGCTTCTCCTGGCCGTCGCCGAGTTTCTCGCTCTTGTAATCGACGCGGGTGAACTTGTCGATCGCGAACGGCAATCCTTCCGACTCGATGAACGATGGCAGCGTGCAGACCTGGAAATGCAGATGCGGCTCGGTCGAATTGCCCGTGTTGCCGAGATGCGCGACTACGTCGCCGGCGTGCACCTGATCTCCGACCTTCACTCTGATCGAACCCGGTCGAAGATGCGCGTACGCGGCGTAGAGGCCGTTACCGAAATCCTCGATTATGTGATTGCCGGCGACGGTGTCCCACGTTATCTGGACCGCCATCTTGCCGCTATTCGGAACGTTCTCAATGACCCCGTCCTTGACCTCGACGATTTTGCCGTCGGCGGCGGCATGAATCGGCTGGTCGTAACAGTGGTAACTGCGATTGTCCGATTTGTCGCCGGTGTAGGTCTGAGCGTCGTCGCCGACCTGTACCCAGTCGATCGCGTAGCGCTGCCCAATCATCGGCTTGCCATCGACAGGAAGGACCGAGCGGCGATGCGCCGAGGTGTTTGCGGGACCGTTCACAGCCATCCAGTGATCGCCGCGCAGCGGAGGCGCGATCACAATCGGCGGATCCTTGCTGATAGGAATCGATCCGATGTCGATTGTTCCGCTACCGCCGCGCGGCCCTTCGCCCGTGATTGAGATTGCGGTCGCGAACGAATCGGGCATCCCGCGCTCCGGCACGAAGTCAGGAAACAGAAACAGAATTCCGCTCTGTCCCGGCTTTAGGACCGGCGCCTGCGGCTTCATGTAGTCGTTCGCGGTCGCGGCAAAGATCGCGGCGAGGCCTCGGCCCGCGCGCTCGTCGTGGAAGAGGTCGTGGTCGCCGATTCTTGCCGTCACGTCGACTTTGGTGATTGTGATCGGCGTTCGCGCAAAATTTGTGAGATAGACCTCAAAGGCTGAATGCTTGCGGCCGCCGCCGTCGAGCACGGCTGCCTCCCGCGGTGACGGACTCGCGACGAGTCGCATGTAGAGTGGATCATTGTATGGAGGAACCGGTTCGATTTCCGCGGCGAGGCCAGCGATGGCGGCCAGCGTCGCGGCCAGGCACGCGATGATCTGCCTCATACCTGTAACTCAGCTTTCGGATTTAGGTTCGTCGCGATCGGAGGCTTCGTCAGCGCTCTCGACTGCTTCGTCGGTCGGTTCTGCGTTGGCCTCCACTCCGACCGTCGTCGCAGTCTCGGCAAGCGCATCTTCGTCCGGCATCTTCTCGACGCTTTCGATCGGCTTGGTTTCCGCCTGCTCGACGGCGCGCTCGATTTCGCGAAACTCCGAAAGGTCGGGCAGACTGTCCAAGTCCTTCAGTCCGAACAGTTCGAGAAACTCCGGCGTCGTGCCGTAAACGATCGGCCGGCCCGGAGCTTCCTTGCGGCCCTCAATCCTGATCAGGCGGCGCTCGAGCAGCGTCTCGAGAACACCGCCGGAATCGACGCCGCGGAGCTGCTCGATTTCTGGACGCGTGATTGGTTGCCGATAAGCAATGATGGCTGCGGTCTCGAGCAGCGGACGGCTGAGGCGCGGCGGCTTGGCGGCTAGCAGCTTGCGCACCCAAGCCGCGTGCTCCTTCGCCGTGCGCATCTGGTAGCCGCCTGCGACTTCCTCGATCGAAATGCCGCGATTTTCGCTGGCGTACGACGTCACCATCGAAGCGAGCGTCTTCTGGATCGTGACGCGCGGCACGTCCTCGAAAATCGCGGCGAGCTTGGCGAGCGAGACCGGCTCACCCGCGGCAAACAAAAGGCTTTCGAGAATCGATTTCAGTCGTTCTTCTTCCACTCAGACTCCATCGCAGGACTCGCTTCAGCCGCTGCCGGAGTGGCGGCGCGCTTCTCGCCGCGCTCGAGCCAGATCGGGCCGAAGCGGACTTCCTGGAAGGCGCGCACTTCGCGCCGGCGAATCAGCTCGAGCAGCGCCATGAACGTCGCAATCACGATTGGACGGTCGTGCACGTCCTCGAAGAGTCCGGCGAATTGGATCCGCTCGCCCGCTTCGAGCGCGCTCAGGATTCGCGGGATACATTGCGCGACCGGAATATCGCGCAGCACGATACCGCGCGGCGTCTGGTCGGCAAGGCGCTTCAGCACCGCGCCCATCGCCTCGACCAGATCGAAGATCGAAACGCTGTAGCGCAGTGCACCTTCTTCGGCGTCGGGCGCCGGCTCGCCGGGCGTCGGAAAAACATCGCGCCCCAGGAGAGCGCGCTCGCCCAGCTTGTCGGCCACCTCACGGTAGCGCTGATATTCAAGCAGCCGCTCGACCAGGTCGGTCTTCAGAGTTTCGGCTTCTTCGGCGTCGGCGGCGCCCTGATGCGGCAGCACCGCGAACGATTTGATCAGCAGTAGCGTCGCGGCCATCACGAGATATTCGCCGGCGACATCGAGATTTAGCGAGTCGAGCAGCTCGAGGTAGGCGAGGTACTGCTCGGTGATAACGCTCGCCGTCACGTCGTGCGGATCGAGCTCGGCGCGCTTCAGCAGATGGAGCAGAAGGTCGAGCGGTCCCTCGTAGATCGGGAGTGTGAAGCGGATCGAACCGTCGGTGCTGACCTTGGGCGATATGACCTGGTCGCTCAAATCAGTGCCTGCACGATGGAGTTGATAATCGGGTTGACCACGCGCTCGACCGAATCTGTATACAGCAGCACCAGCAGGATGAGAAAGCCGTAGGGTTCGAGGCGCGAGTAAGCGCGCGCGGCAGGTAGAGGCAGCATCCCGGTCAGCACGCGGCCGCCGTCGAGCGGGAGCAGCGGGAAGAGGTTGAAGACGCCGAGGATCACGTTGACGAAGACCGAGGCGCGAAACATGTAGGCGAGCGGCAGCGCGACCGTCTCGCCGAGCGGACCGTTCAGATGTTGCACGGCGATTCGCATCCCGATCGCACTTAGAATCGCGAGCGTGAAGTTGGTCAGTGGGCCGGCCGCTGCCACCAGCATCATGCCAAGGCGCCGCGGGTTGAGGCGGCGGAAATCGACGGGCACCGGCTTCGCGTAACCGAACACGGGCAGATGCAGGAAGAGCAGCATCGCGGGCAGGACAATCGTGCCCAGCGGATCGATATGCTGCAGCGGATTGAGGGTCAGGCGCCCGGCGCGCAAGGCGGTATCGTCGCCGAGCCGCAGCGCGATCACGCCGTGCATGATCTCGTGCAGGATGATTGCGAAGATGGTGGGCACTGCCCAGATCGAAATTTCGATTAAAAACTGCGGGATGTTGTTCAAGCGTCGGAACCTTGAGCGCCGGCGCTGTCGCGCCGGGCGCGTGGATGATACGTGCGATGCACCTTGCGCAGATGCCCGCGCGAGAGATGGGTGTAGATTTGCGTGGTCGAGATGTCGCTGTGGCCGAGCATTTCCTGCACGGCGCGCAGGTCGGCGCCGCCCTCGACCAGGTGCGTCGCGAAGCAGTGGCGGAGCGTATGCGGGCTGATCCAGCCAAGACGCGAATCGCGCGCGGCCCACTCCTTGAGCGCTTTGAAGAACGCCTGGCGCGTCATTGCGCGTCCGAGCCGCGTGATGAAGACCGCGGTCGATCTAATCGGTTTCGGCGCCTTGCTATCGCCGTCTTTTTTCGCGGCCGCTCGAATTCTGCTGCGCACGGCGAGGTACGCGCGGAGCGCGCGCTTGGCGGCGCCACCGAGCGGGACCATACGCTCCTTCGAGCCTTTGCCGATTACCACGATTACGCCGGCTTCGAGACTAACCTGGTGCAGTTCGAGGTTAACGAGTTCAGAGACGCGAAGGCCGCATCCGTAGCCCAGCTCGAGCATCGCGCGGTCGCGCATTCCGCGCGGCGTCGAAGCGTCGATCGATTCGATCAGCTGCGCGATATCAGCACCGCCGAGCGTGCGCGGAAGTTTACGCGGATGTGGCCGGAGCTTCACCGCGGGCGCGGGGTCGCGCTCGATCACTTTTTCGTCAACCATGGTGCGGGCGAGGCCGCGAATACTCGCGAGGTGGCGCCGCTGCGTGGTGACTTCGAACTCCCGCTCGGCGAGCTGCTCCAGATAGCTGGTGAGCGCGGTCGAGTCGAAACGCTCCGGCAAGACGCGCTTCGCCGCCGCCCAATCAGCGAAATCCCGCAGATCGCGCGCGTACGCTTCCATCGAATGCGGGCTCAGCCCGCGCTCGACGGCCTGACGGCTCAGGTGGCGATCGATCAATTCCTCCCACGAGGCCGTGCTCACGCGCGCGCTTCCTCCGCGGCCGCGGGCCGCTCCTCAACTTTCTCGATCAGCGCGGCACGCAACTCGCGCATCCGCTCGAGGTCGGTGACCTTCTTGCCGTCGCGATCGCTCACGTAGAAAACGTCGAGCGCCTGGTCGGCGTTGGTCGAGATACGCGCGAAATGAATCGAGAGCCCAAGATTGAACAGCGTGTGGGTGATTGCGAACAGCAGGCCGACCCGATCCTGGGTGAAAACGTCAACCACCGTGAACTCCTCGGAAGTGCGGTTGTCAACGGTGACTTCGGTTGCGATTCGGCGAAGAAACTTGCG
>JASHQJ010000251.1 GCA_030037595.1 Candidatus Binataceae bacterium | reverse complement strand
GAGTTTATCGGCCAATAAATTGAGATTTTGGCCTGGGCCCATAAAAATCGAAAATTTGCGCCGTCAGACGCCGCTGGCGCCTGTCGCGCGATGCTTCCCAGTCGATTTGTCTCCTGCCACCCCTCGACGGAAGGGGTCTGAAAGTCCAGCGGGTAGCACGGACCCAGACACTTTGTGTATAGCATACGCAGCGAGTTCACCGATATCTCCTGATTGTGAACCGTTGATATGAAAATAAGAGAAATCGACGAACAAAGCGCTCGTGCGAGGCGGTCGCGGCGTAACAAAATGACCGCTTTCGAGCGACGCGCCTGCGCGGTCATTAGTCAGATGGTCAAAGTTGTTCAACTTCCCGTTTTCAGTTGCCGACAGATCGTCGATAATGTTTTCAAAACTCAAGAGCGCTGCGCCTCATTGAAGCGCCCGGCTGATATTCGATACTCAGGATAACTGAACCGGCAGCATGCGATTTCGGACGGTTCCCGCGACCTCTACAGACCGTGAACCATCGCGCATCCGTCGGGCTCGTACTTGTTTCTCTTGAACGCGCCCACTGCCGATGATCCGAACCATTCGCCTCGCCACCTCATCCGCAGCCGCCAAACTCGAAAGCAGACCTCCACGGAGGAGTAAACCTCTTAGGTCGGACGCAGTCTACTAGGCTAACAAAATAAATTGCAAGTGCTTCAAAAGCATCAAAAAGATTCCAAATAACGTCTTGACGAGTCTTGACGGACAATCCAATCCGGGGTGCGCGGATTGACAGACCAAATCGTCGATTAATCGTAATCTTGCTGAGATGTTGGGGTAAATGAAACGCGGAGGGCTTGCAGGTATTAGCCCCCTTCAATAGCGACTGATCAGCCTGAGGGAAGAGAGATCTGCGGCTTCCGGCAATCGCTTCCAGCGACGCAGTTTAGACCAGCGCCGAGATAATTGAATCCCGCCTTGACGGGGAAAAACAGGTAGTTGAGCGGCGTCTCAATCGGATCAAATGGCTGCGCCATCTTCGTTTGCTCGGAGACCTGCTGGGCTTCCTGCTTGGTGGCGAGGTTTACATTCTGTACGGTCTCGATTTTGTTGTCAGAATTGAATATCGCCGTCTTGCCGGCATCGACCCAGGTGTAGCGCAGGACCTCGGCACCGCTATGAGCAGGGTCGGAGACGTTATCTTTCAGGTCCGGCTCGCCCATCGCCTGCACCGCTTCGTTGGGTGTCATTCCCGCGTGCAAATCGGCGTTGCTGCTCTGCGCGGAACACGCGGCCAGCGCGACCGTCAATATCGAAAGCGCAAGGCGAACGAGAGCTGTTCGAAACGTCATCGCGAGGCTTCTCCGTAGAAGTCGATGACCCAGCTAAACACAGCGTGGTAGGCTCTTCAACCAACGATTTTTTCAGTTTCGACCCGCTCGCCGGGCGTTGAAGCAAGAGAACCGTAATGCCATGAGTAGGGACGACGATCATCTAGATTCGCTCTTCGTTTACGGGTCGCTGCTCGATCCCGCCAAGCGCGGACAGCTCCTTGGGCGCCGGATCGAGACGACGCCAGCGCGTCTCGTCGGCTATGAGCGTGGCCGCAAGCGCTACTTTTACGTATCGATCCGTGAGGGCGCCGAAGTGACGGGCGCGATTCTGGCCGGCTTGAGCGACGACGAACTCGCGATCCTGGACGGATATGAAGACGTGCCGAGCCTCTATACGCGCGAACGCGTCAACGTGATTGACGCGAAAGATGCGGCCGTGGAGTGCTGGATTTATTTACCGACGTCGTGGGCCGAATGAAGCGCGTGGGCTTGTGCCACGAATAGATTCAGTCGAACGGGTGATACATCTCTTCAAGCTCTCGCTCGACGGCTCGCCGCGATCGTCCGATTTCAGAGGCCGAGAAGGCGAAGCGTTTGAAGAAAACGCGGATTTGGCCGAGACGGCGCGCCATCGGCGCGTCGATTGCCGTCATATCAAGGCCTGTGGTCGTCGTCCTCTCTTTGCAACGCCCGCTAAAGCACGCTCGCTCCTTGGGTCCGCAGAATTCCCCACCTCGCCGCAACCGCGAGAGGCGAACGAGCAAACGTTTATGCCGAATCAAAGGAGCGCGATCGATAGATGACGGTCGCCTCATTGATCGTACGTTTGAATAGCGCGGCGCGAAAAATGCGCAAGCTCCATTTACGCGATCCTAGCCACAGCTTGTCACAAGGCGGTGACGAGCAGTTGGGGCGGCGCCATGATTTTGGCCCTCGCCCGAGCGACGTCGTTCGTGCAGCGCATGTCTTCGACGCGAGACGCTTGCCGATACGTCGTTATGCGAGCGGCTATTTGGCTTCGACGGGCGACGCCTTCGAATCGCCGCGCTTCAGGCCGAATTTATCCAACCGGTATTGCAGAGTTCGGTAGCTCATCCCGAGCATCTTCGCCGCCTTCGCAATGACCCAGTCGGTCTTCTCCATCGCCTGCAGAATAAGGTCGCGCTCGAAGTTTTCGAAGTTGATTCCATCGGCTGGAATTTCAAAACGATCGCCGCGCTGACGTTCGCCCGTCTTGCCGGCGGGCTTGCGCGAGAGAACTTCCTCGGGCAGGTCGCGCGGCAGGATCTTGTCGCCTTCGCAGAGCAGGATTGCGCGCTCGATCGCCGATTCGAGCTGGCGCACGTTGCCGGGCCAGGCGAAATCGAGCATCACTTCCATTGCCTCGCGGCTGATCTCGATCGAGCGGCCTTCGGCGAGATGGGCAAACTTTGCGAGTGCGTGATTCGCGAGCAGCGGGATGTCGCCGCGCCGGTTGCGCAGTGGCGGCAGCGAGATCGTGACGACGTTGACGCGATAATACAGGTCTTCGCGAAAGCGCTCCTCGGCGACTTCTTCGGCGAGGTTCTTGTTGGTGGCGGCGATCAGCCGAACATCGACGCGGAAGGATTCGTTGCCGCCGACGCGGCGAATCTCCCGCTCCTGCATCACGCGCAGGATTTTGGCCTGAAGCCCGAGCGGCAGGTCGGCGATCTCATCGAGGAAGAGTGTTGACTTGTCGGCGCTCTCGAAAAGTCCAATCTTGCGCTCGTTCGCACCGGTGAATGCGCCGCGCTCGTGGCCGAAAAGCTCATTCTCGATCAGGTTGTCAGGAATCGCTGAGCAGTTAATGGCGACGAATTGCCGCGAGGCGCGCGGCGACAGGCGATGGATCGCGCGGGCGACGACTTCTTTGCCGGTGCCGCTCTCGCCCAGGATGAGGACGGTCGAGTTCGACGGCGCGACGCGCCGGCACATCCTGATTACTTCCTGGATGGCGGGGTCCTGGCCCACGATTCCTTCGGCTTCGAGCTTGCCCTCGAGGCGGCGCTTCAGCAGCAGGTTCTCCTGCTGAAGGTTCGCAAGCTCCGCGGCCTTGGCGACAGTCATCACCAGCGCCTCGCGATCGGTGGGCTTGGTCAGGTAGTAGAACGCGCCATTCTTCATCGCCTGCACAGCGCTTTCGATCGTGCCATGAGCGGTGAGGACGACGACCTGGCTGCCGGGATACTGCGCACGGACGACGTTAAGCAGTTCTTCCCCTGACATGCCGGGCATCATCAAGTCCGTAAGCACGACGTCGAAGCGGCTCAGCGCGAGCATCTCGACCGCGCGCTTGCCCATCCCGGCTTCTTCAACCGCGAAGCCTTCTTCGCGGAGCGTTTCCGCGGTGATTTGCCGTTCGAGGTCGTTGTCCTCGACGACGAGTACGGAGGCCTGGTTCATCAGTTGCGGTTCATCCGTGTGAGCGGAAAGCTGAAAGTTACGGTAGTGCCCGGTTGAGGATCATTCGGCCCAATCGCGATACTGCCGCCGTGTTTTTCGACAATCGCCTTGGACAGGAAAAGTCCGAGACCAATTCCCTCGCGCTTGGTGGTGAAGAACGGTTCGAACACTTTCTTGACGACCTCAGGCTCAATTCCGGCGCCCGTGTCGGAGAACTTCAGTACCATGTTGCCGTTGTCGCGCGTGAATCCGATGCGCATCGTGCCGCCTTCGGGCATCGCCTGGATCGCGTTGGCGACTACGTTGATAAAGCATGTGCGGAGCTTCTCCGCATCGACAGAGAGCACGGTGGGCACGCCATTAACTTCTTCGACTAGCTCGATCCCCTGGCTCTTCATCTTCGATTCGGAGAGCGCGACGACGCCGTCCACGAGCTGCTTCACATCGGTAGGCGCCGGGTAGATTTCAATCGGCTTGCCATACTGCAGGAAGCTTTGCACCAGCTCTGAGAGCCGATGCAGCTCGTCCTTCATGATTCCGATCTGGCGCGTGTAGGCCTCGCGTCCGGGACCCTCGACGGGCGAATAGCGCGCGCGGAGTTGGTCGAGCGCGAGGCTAAGGAAGTTGAGCGGATTCTTTATCTCGTGTGCGAGACCGCCCGCGAGCTGCCCCAAGGCGGTGAATCGTTCCAGGCGGTTCAACTCGAGCTCACGTTCGCGCGCGCGGCGAAGCTGCGAGACCATCTCGTTGAATGAGCGCGTGAGCAGACCGACCTCGTCGCGGCGATTTGCCTCGGGCACGGTCTCGAGCCCGCGCGCCGCGATATTCTGCGCGGCGGATGCGACGGCGTGAATCGGTCCGACGTAGCGATCCGCCATCACGTAGGCGAACACGAGACCGATCGCGAAGATCACGAGCGCGATTGCAATCTGATGTGATCGATTCTCGGCCAGCGGTTGCGCGAAGTCGCCGAAGTTGGCCGCCACTTGCACGTAGCCGAGCAGGTGATCTTCGACCTCGACCGGGATCAGGTAAACGGTGGTTTCGGACGGACTCGGGCCGAAACGGTTGGCGGGGATCGTCAGCGGCTCGCCCGGATGTTTGAGCTGCTCGGGCGTGAGCACGTCGCCCGTCTTCGGCCGGAGCGCGCCGCCAATCAGGCTCGGGTCAGAACTGTTGATGATGAGGTTCTGGCTCGATGCGATCGAAACTTCGAGGCCGGCGGTATGCAGGCTCGCGACGTAGTCGCGCAACCGGTCGCGGTTGATACTGCCGACGGAGGTCAGCTCCTCCACGCTGATTTGAATCGCGCGCGCGAGGTCTTTGACCTTCTGCTGGGTTGTATCGACGATCGCCTGCTGGGTGCCGAGACTTACCCACACTTCGGCGCCCAAAGTCAGCGCGAGCAGGCCCACGATCAGCACGATCAGCTTGGCTTTGAGATTGAGCGCGGGGAATTTCATCGGACTTGACCGGACTTCGCGGGATGCGCGCGGCATTCCCGCGCCGCCGGCATTGGTTCAACCGCTGGTTTCGTTGGTCGCCGCCGACTTCGTAAATACCAACATCCGCGTCACATATAATGCAACGCACAGGACGGCCACCATAAGCAACAGCCGTTCGAAGCCGCCCAGGAAGCGCACGATCATCTCGAGCTGCCTGCCGAACAGGTAGCCCAGGGAGACTACGACCGGCACCGAAATCACCGCCCCTAGCAAATCGTAAAGCAGGAAAACCGCGGGTCTGACGCCGAACGACCCGGCCGAAAGATAGACCAGCGCCCTTAGCCCCGCGAGGAAGCGCGCGTAGAAGATCGCGCGATGCCCATGGCGCTGCATGAAGCCGCGGATACGCTCGATCTGCATCTGGCTGCCCGGACGCGAGACACCGAAGTAGCGGACGATCCCGGTGCCCCAATGGCGGCCGATAAAGAAGAGGGAATTGTCGCCGGAAACCACGCCGAGCAGCGCAACCACGAGCGTCAGCGGATAGCGGGTGATTCCACGATGCACCAGGTAGCCGCCCGCCAGCAGCGCCACGTCCTCGGGCATCGGCAGGCCGAGGCCGCATAGCGCCAGCACCACGAACAATCCGGCGTAAGTGAAATGTTCGAGGTAACCCGAAACCAATCCGAGCAAGCTTCAGTCCTCGTTCGCGTAACGGGCGCGCAGCGCGTCTCGAATCGCGTCGATCGACATGCCGCGCTTTGCCATCGCCTCGGCGTCGTTCGCCTCGCCCACGCAGATTTCGCAATGCGCGCCATGCTCGGTCCGGTAACAGTCGAGCAGATTCCGATGGCCGTCGGCCTTGTCGCATCCGCAGTAACAATGGAGCTGGGCCAGCAGGGCGGGATCATCCTGCGCCACCTGGTAGGCCTTGCGGACCTCGCCCTGGAACTGTTTAGGGTCGAGGGTGACGCGCAGGTTTTCGGTCGCTTGTGCTTCGCTTTCCCCAGCCTGGACGGCGGCCACGTCGATGCCGGTGCTGAAGGGACTCGCCAGGAAGTAAACCGCCGCGACCATCGACGCGCTGCCCATCAGCGTCGCTATAAATTTCAAGCGCTTGAACATGCGGGACTCCGTTCAGCCATTATAGCAT
>JASHQJ010000250.1 GCA_030037595.1 Candidatus Binataceae bacterium | reverse complement strand
ATACACGGCGAGCCGCTCAAGCTCGGTTTTGAGATCAGCCAGGCTACCGTCGCCAATTACCTGCCGCGGCGACCCGCGAGACCGTCGCCGACGTGGAGCAGCTTCCTGCCCAACCAAACGCTCAGCATCGCCGCCATCGATATGTTTGTTGTGCCTCGGCAACGTTCCGGCTGCTGTTTGTAGTAGTGATCCTGGTTCACAACCGTCGGAAGGTCGTCCATTTTAATGTCACGCGGAACCCAAGCGCCGCGTGGCTCTCACGTCAGGTGACGCAGGCGTTCCCGTGGGACACGGCTCCGCGGTTTCTACTGCGCGACCGCGACTCCTCTTATGGTGCTTCATTCAGCAAGCGGGTCGAAGCAATGAGGATCATTGAGGTTGTCACCGCGCGTCCGCCGCGGCAGAACGCTTACGTCGAACGTGTGATCGGGTCGATGCGCCGGGAGTGTCTGGATTACAGCGTCGTGTTCAACGAGCGCCATTTGCGCCGGGTGCTGACATTGTAAGTCGACTATTATCAGCGAACGCGCACTCACCTAGCGCTAGCGAAGGATTGTCCGGACACGCGCCCAGTGCACCCACCGGAGCGAGGGAAAGTGATCGCATTCCCGCAGGTCGGTAATCTGCATCACCGCTACGAACGCCTCGCCGCCGAATCCCACTCCGAATGTCCCGTTCGGGTCTGCCAACACGGCTCGCCCTGCGAGCACCGTATTACAAATCCTTCAAAACGCTGAGAGTCCATGATCCGTCGGCGTCGTACCACAAGCTTGTTTCTGACGTTTTCGCCGGAGAGTGAATACCGCGACGTCCTCGCAGTTGCTTAACCCAAGGTTTTCAGCAGGGACAGGCCTCGGCCTTTTCGGCCATCGTCAGACCAGAAGGCTCACGCGGGGCGACCGTGCCTTGTGCGCAAAGGATCGGAGCTAACGAAAAAGAACGAAATTCAACACTCAGCTAAACGATCATGAGAGCACTTCAAGAGCCAACTCCAGGCAGGGCGCCACGAGGCCCGACATCGCGACGTTGAGTGACACGGCTTGGGGCAAGCCTGCGCGGTCAGGTTGCCCAATCAGGCTGAACGTGCCTAACGCAGTTCGACATTGCTTTCTCCTTTGAAAAATTGTTCGATCATTCAGTTGGACACTCTCTTGTCGCTAGTCGCAGATTACTGCGGCGCGTCCTCATGGGATGGCTGTTGCACGACGGCGGCGATAACCAGTGGTTCACGGCGGCGACGCGTGACCGCACGAAGCAGGTCGTTGTTCATCCTGCCTATGAACTCAAGCGGTATCTCCTTGGGGCACACCGCTTCACACTCGCCATGGTTCGTGCAGCTGCCGAACAGCTCAGCTTTCATGGCGGCCACCATGCTGACGGTCCGCTGGTCGCGCTGAGGCTGACCCTGAGGAAGCGCGTTGAGGTGAGTTAGTTTGGCTGAGGTGAAGAGCATTGCGGCTGCGTTCGGACAGGCGGCGACGCACGCGCCGCAACCGATACAAGCGGCCGCATCGAACGCCATATCTGCGGCTTCCTTTGGGATTAGGATAGCGTTGGCATCGGGAGCGCTGCCCGTGGGCGCGCTGATGAAGCCTCCTGCTTGAATAATTCGGTCGAACGCTGAGCGGTTGACGATCAGGTCGCGGATCACCGGAAATGCCTGCGCGCGCCACGGCTCCAGGGTGAGCGAGTCTCCGTCCTTGAAAAAGCGCATCGACAGTTGGCACACCGTCGTGCCGCGATGGCCACCGTGGGCCACACCATTGATCAGAAATCCGCACGAGCCGCAAATTCCTTCGCGGCAGTCATGTTCAAAGGCGACCGGCGGATCGCCACGGTCGAGGAGGTCTTCGTTGAGTTTGTCGAGCATCTCGAGAAAGGAGATGTCTCGCGTCACATCTTTCACTTGGTAAGTGACGAACTTGCCGGCTGTGTTTGAGTTCAGCTGCCGCCAAATCTTGAGTGTTAAGTTCATAACTACTTGTAACTCCGTTGCGCGAGATGAACGTACTCGAAGGTGAGGGGTTCCTTATGAAGCGTGTGCGGCTGACCCAACCCTTTCCACTCCCAGGCCGCGGAATAGGAGAAATTCGTGTCGTCTCGTTTTGCCTCACCTTCAGGTGTCTGGCTCTCGAGGCGGAAATGGCCGCCGCAAGACTCTTTTCGGTCCACCGCGTCGATACACATGAGCTCGGCGAGTTCGAGAAAGTCGGAAATGCGGTTAGCTTTTTCTAGCGACTGATTCAATTCCTCGCGACCACCGACGATACGCAAATTGTGCCAGAACTCTTCACGCAGCTCCGGGATCCTGGCTAGAGCCTTGTGCAGACTGGGCTCTGATCGGGCCATCCCGCACTCATCCCACATGAGTTTGCCGAGTTCCTTATGAAAAGAATCAGGGCTCCGGGTGCCCTTGATCGCGAGAAGCTTTTCGAGCCGCTCTGCGACGTCATCCCGGGCTTCTGCAAATGCGGGATGCGAGATATCCAGGGGCTCCGGGTTGGTGGTTGCCAGGTAGTCGGGTACGGTGGCGGGCAGAACGAAGTAGCCATCGGCAAGACCTTGCATCAGCGCGCTGGCGCCTAACCTGTTGGCGCCGTGGTCGGAGAAGTTCGCTTCGCCCGCGACAAACAGCCCCGGAATGGTCGACATCAGGTGGTAGTCCACCCAGAGGCCGCCCATCGTGTAGTGGGGAGCCGGATAGATCCGCATCGGCACGGTGTACGCGTCCTCCCCTGTGATCCGCTCGTAGATGTCGAACAGGTTGCCGTACTTCTCGCGAACCGTTTGCAGACTGAGCCGCTGAATGGCATCCGCGAAATCCAAGTAGACGCCCTGGCCGCTCGGCCCGACGCCGCGGCCTTCATCGCACACGTCCTTGGCGTTTCGCGATGCGACGTCGCGGGGCACCAGGTTGCCGAAACTCGGATACCGGCGCTCCAGATAGTAGTCGCGCTCGCTTTCCGGGATATCATTCGGAGGGCGTGTGTCATCCTTTTTCTTGGGCACCCATACGCGTCCATCATTGCGCAACGACTCCGACATCAGCGTTAACTTCGACTGATGCTCGCTGCTGAGCGGGATACACGTGGGATGAATCTGGGTGAAGCACGGATTCGCGAACAGTGCCCCGCGGCGGTGGGCGCGCCAGATGGCTGTGCAGTTGCAGGCCTTAGCGTTGGTCGACAGGTAGAAGACGTTGGAATAGC
>JASHQJ010000249.1 GCA_030037595.1 Candidatus Binataceae bacterium | reverse complement strand
GTCGGTAGGATTTCGTGGATGCGGCATCTACACGCTGGATCAACACACGGTCGCTTGATGAACTCCTGGACAACCCGCGTCACGTAGTCTCTGGCTAACGTCGCTCGTTGTCGTCGTGTCGAATGTTCCGGAAAATCGAGAGACGACTCTTCCTCGGGAAGCGGGGGCCTGAACTGACCGTCATCCACCAACCTTCTCGGATTGTCGAACCGTCGCGCTTCGACAGGGAGCGGGCGAGAGTTCCAAGGAAAGACCCGATATGCGCCCATGATAATACGTTCAACGCCGCGTACCGAGAAGAACAAACGTTTTCTCTGACGCGCATAATGCCGATAAGTGCGCACGCAGAAGTCAACATTCGGCAGCAAATCCGACTGACCAGAGCGAGCATAGGCGCGGAGCGTCCGGGGCTTCAGGCCGGTGATTTCTGACGTCTGGGCGACTGAAATCCAATTAGCCATCAATTGTTGGATACCCGCGATTGGACGCTCGCGCAACGTCACTAGGCGATCGCGCATAGCGCCGCTATCCGTTCACGCCAACCGATCTTCCCAAGTGAACGCTCGGGGGAGAATCATCGAAGTGGATTGTGAAAATTGCTTCGTAGCCTCAGTTGGCCGTCCACATGCGAGAATCTTGAGTCGCGTTCAAGGAACCGCTTCTACCCCTGACAGCCAATTTGACAGCCACGGGCGCGGACTGACAGCCACATAAGCGGATACGGGCGGAATACGAGGATTTAAAAAATTAAGCAGCGTATGCCCTTCGGACAGGGGCGGACGATTACCAAGCGAACTCATAACCCGGAGGTCGAAGGTTCAAATCCTTCCCCCGCAACCCAGCAAATCTTCAATATACAAAAGCGCTTAGCTGACACCTGCAGCGGTTGCGACCAATTTGACCTGCGCTGCTGATGGCAGTTCTGGTGGCTGTTGCTTGGAGACGGTTTGGCCGGCCTTAGAGCGGCGGTACGGCCAGAACGTGTGCAGTCGCTGGACGAACTGACCGAAGTGATGCCACCGCATCGGTACGATAGAGATCCGCGATTATCGGACCGGACCTCGCTCGCCGTGAAACACTAGTTGACGACACCAGTGGCGGCCGTGGAGGCAACGAAATACCTGCGTTGCGCCCACCTTGAAACGTCAACCAATGCGATAATAACCGGAACCTCAATCAGCGGACCAATCACGGCTGCGAAGGCGGCGCCGCTGTCGATTCCAAAGGTCGCGACGGCAACCGCAATGGCGAGCTCGAAGTTGTTCGATGCGGCCGTGAAGGAAAGAGTCGCGCACTGGGGGTAGTTGGCTCCCACGCGCCGGCTCAGCACGAAAGACACGGCGAACATGATCGCGAAGTAGAGCAATAACGGGAAAGCGATTCGCACTACGTCGAGCGGCATTCGGACGATCGCGCCGCCCTTGATCGAGAACATCACGACTATGGTGAAGAGGAGGAATGTCAATGTGAGTGGACTGATCTTTGGAATGAAATTCTGGCGATACCAGGCTTTGCCTTTGGCCCGCGTAAGCAAAAGCCAAGTGGCGAAGCCAGCGACGAAGGGCATGCCGAGGTAGATTCCGACGCTCTCGGCAATTTGGCCCATTGTGATCTGCACGATTGCGCCGCCAAGGCCGAGCCAGCGGGGAAGCATGGTAATGAAGACGAACGCATAGACCGAGAAGAACAGCACCTGGAAGATCGAATTGAATGCTACGAGTCCCGCGCAATAGTCGGCATCGCCGCTGGCAAGGTCATTCCAAACGATCACCATCGCGATACACCGGGCGAGCCCGATCATGATCAGCCCGACCATGTATTCGGGCCGATTACGCAAGAAAGTGATCGCGAGGGCGAACATCAGGATCGGACCGATTATCCAGTTCTGCACGAGCGAGAGGCCCAGAATCTTGATGTCGCGAAACACGTCTCCCAACTCGTCGTAGTTAACCTTGGCCAACGGGGGATACATCATCAAAATCAAGCCGATCGCGATCGGGATCGAGGTTGTCCCGACAGTCATGCGATCGAATGCCGCCTTCGTTCCTGGAAAGATCGCACCGAGTGCCACTCCAATTGCCATAGCCAGAAAGATCCAGAGAGTCAGGTAGCGATCGAGAAATGAGAGCCTTCGCAGAATAGGAGGGTGGACTGCGGAGATCGTGGCACTCATCGAGTGATTCTCCTCACGCGAGCTATGCGAGCGACAAAATCGGCGTTTAACGCTCCGAACTGTCCGAAAGGTTCGTCCTGCCGATTTCCTCCAGGCGCTGCTTGAGTGCGAAGCTGTCGAGGGCGTCGATTCTCAGGCTCGTAAAAATCTTTATGCGATTCTCCAGCTCGCGGTAGATACGCAGAAAGAACCGGCGTTTCTCCTCATCGGTGCCCTCGAAGGTTGCAGGGTCGGTAACTCCCCAATGCGCCACCGTCGGCTTGCCCGGCCACACGGGGCACTGCTCCGCCGCGGCCTGATCGCAGACAGTGACGACGAAATCGAACTGAGGGCTGCCCGGAGACGCGAACTCGTCCCAACTCTTAGAGCGCAAATCTTTGGTCTCGTAGTTGAATTCTGAGAGAAGCTCGATGGTCAACGGGTGGATGGCGCCCTTCGGATGACTCCCAGCGCTGAAGCCTTTGAACTTTCCTCTGCCCCATCGGTTCATCGCGCACTCAGCCATGATGCTGCGCGCCGAATTACTATTGCAGAGAAACAAGACGTTGTATTCGCGGCTTGTCATTGCGCTATCTCCGTGTCGAGCGAATGCTCGCCAATGAGATTCCCCTCGGAGGTCACACGCAGTGCCCTGGGAGGGATCGAGAGGACGAACGACCTCGAGCCGAATCATTTGCGGCATGGCTCGCCGCGATTAAATTCCACATAGCTTCTACTTTATTATTCCATATTTATGGAATTATCAGAATCGTCAAGGACCGCGCTGGCCGTTGGTTGATTGTCGGCGGTGACGTCCGAGGATACTGAAAGACGCATTTGTAGCTCCTGGCGGGCGTGCGCTGAATCTATACGCGGATCACCTCCTCCTACAGGTCAATCTTATTGTTCCAAATTTCTGGAAATGATATCATTCCAGATAATTGGAATAATAAGAAGCTAACTGGTTTGTCTTACCCGCGTAACATTCGAGCGCTATCAGAGGCATCACTCGACCGGTGCGCGGCCTGCTGTTTCAAGAGGAAGAATCGAAAAAATGACAAAAGCTGAAGCGTTGGCCGTGCTCGCAGCTCTCTCTCAGGAGACCCGGCTCGACATTTTCAAGATGCTGGCACAACGGGGATCTGAAGGCATGCCGGCGGGTGAGATTGGGACGCGCATGAAGTTGCCGTTTCCGACGCTCTCCTTTCATCTCAGCCATCTGAAGCATGCAGGTCTGGTAGTTCCACGCCGAGAAAGCAGAACGGTCTTTTACGACGCAAGGGTTCGAACGATCGACGACGTCCTCGCCTACCTCGCTGCGAATTGTCGCGGTCGCAATAAAGCCGCACACGAGGAAACAAAAGACACGCGGGCTGACCATCCGATGCGTGTGCTTTTCCTGTGCACTCGGAATTCCGCGCGCAGCATCATGGCCGAAGCGGCTATGAAGCGCTGGGGAAAGGGAAGGTTTGAGGTCTTCAGCGCCGGCAGCGACCCCGCGAGCGATGT
>JASHQJ010000248.1 GCA_030037595.1 Candidatus Binataceae bacterium | reverse complement strand
TGGTGAGGTCAACCAATATGCCGGAATCATCAGAGCAGGTATCAGCGGCGGCGCAACGCGTCGAGAGCTTCGACGCGATCGTCATCGGCGCGGGCGTTTCGGGACTGTATGCGCTCTATCGGCTGCGCGAGCTCGGGCTCAAAGTACGATGCCTCGAAGACGGAGCGGGCGTGGGGGGCACGTGGTACTGGAATCGCTATCCAGGATGCCGCTTCGACTCCGAGAGCGAAACCTACGGTTATTCGTTCTCGAAGGAATTGCTCCAGGAGTGGGACTGGAAGGAACACTATTCCGGCCAGCCCGAGAACGAGCGCTACCTGAACTACGTCGCTGACAAGTTCGACCTGCGCCACGACATCCAGTTCAACTCGCACGTTACGTCGGCGACTTACGATGAGCAGGCAAAGCGATGGGACGTCGGCCTGGAGAACGGCCAGCATTTCCGCGCAAAGTTCCTGGTCGCTGCGGTCGGAATCCTGTCGGCACGTTACATCCCGCCATTTGAAGCGATCGACACCTTCAAGGGCGAGTCGTATCACACCTCGCGATGGCCGAAGGAGAAAGTTGATTTCAGCGGCAAGCGCGTCGGCGTGATCGGCACTGGCGCAACCGCCGTGCAAATGATTCCGATCATCGCCAAGGAAGTCGGCCATCTGACGGTCTTCCAGCGCACGCCAAACTACTGTGCTCCGCTTCGGAATTCGCTCGTCAGTGAAGAGACACAGCGCCGCTTCAAGGAGACGTATTCCGAGATTCATAAACGAATCCGAGAAACGTCCGGCGGCTTTATCCACGATTTCGATCGGCGCCGCGCGATGGATCTGCCGCCTGAGGAGCGGCTCAAGGTGTACGAGGAGCTATGGTCGCAGCCCGGGTTCAAGAAGTGGCTCGGCAACTTCCGCGACATCATGACCGATCGCGAGGCAAACGAGGACTTCGCCGAATTCGTGCGCAGCAAGATTCGCGCGCGCGTGAGGGATCCGATCGTCGCCGAAAAACTGGTGCCCAAGAATCATCCGTTCGGATCGAAGCGCATTCCGCTCGAGACCGAATACTACGAAGCCTACAACCGCCCGAACGTGCTGCTGGTCGATATCAATGAGACGCCGATCGAGCGCATCACGCCTAAGGGCATCAAAACGAGTGGCAAAGAATACGAGTTCGACGTCATCATCTATGCGACCGGCTTCGACGCCATCACCGGCTCGCTGACGCGTATCGACATTCGCGGCGAAGGCGGGCAGACGCTCAAGGACAAATGGCAGGGCGGCATGCGCACCTATCTGCAAATGCAGACCGCCGGCTTCCCAAATCTTTTCATCGCGACCAACACGGCATTCTGCAACTACACCGTGTGTGCTGAATCAATCGTTGAGTGGATCACCGAATGCATCCGGTATATGCGCGAGCGCGACTACGAGAGCATAGCCGCGACCTCCGAGGCCGAAGCTGCGTGGGTCGGTCACACCAACGAGGTGGGCAGCAAGACGTTTCTGAGCAGCAGCAACGGCTGGTTTGTCGGCGGCAACATCCCGGGCAAGGCGCGCGCAATCCTCATGTACGCGAATCCGGCGCCCGCGTATCGCGCGAAGTGCGCGGAGGTCGCGGCCAACGGCTACGCGGGCTTCATCCTGGAGTAGCGACGGGCTTTTATCTCCCGGCGAAGTGGGGCTCGCGCTTCTCCAGGAATGATCGCACGCCCTCGCGATGGTCCTCGGTCTTGAACAGCTCGCCCAGGCTGACACTGACCCACGCGCCGAGCTCCTTCCAATCTGGATCGAGTGCCTGCCGTAATCCCTGCTTCAACTTCCGGATCGCGAGCGGCGGATTCGATGCGATCTTGTGCGCGAGTTCTTTCGCAGTCGGCAGCAGCTGATCATGTGGGACGACGCGCGACACGAGGCCAATCTGCAGCGCGCGATTCGCATCAATTATATCGCCCGTGAACAGAAGCTCCGCCGCCGTCTCGCGTCCCACGAGCTGTGCGAGCCGCCCGATTCCCGGCACGTCGCAGCATAGGCCGCGCTTGATGAAGAGCTCGCCAAAGCGCGCCTTCTCCGACGCGACGCGAATATCAGCCATCAGCGAAAGTTCCATGCCCCATCCGATCGCGGCGCCGTTCACCGCCGCGATAATCGGAATGTCACTGTGCAGCAGCGCGTCTGCCGCCGGTGTGAGCCGCGGCGTGATGTTCGTCAGAGCGGGGCGCTCGCCTTCGCCGCCCGCCATGATCTGCTTCACGTCGTCGCCCGAGCAGAAGGCCGGATCGGCGCCGGTGACAATCAGGCATCGCGCGGCCGAGCTCCGGACGGCGTCCTCGAGTTCGCGGTAAGTCGTAAAGGTCAGGGCGTTTCGCGCCTCGGGCCGCCTGAGCGTGATCAAGCCGACATGTCCGTCAACTTCGTAGCTGAGTTCCGTGTACATCGCTCGGCACTCCTCGATTGATGAATGGCTTCGTCGTGAGAATCCCACACGCTCCGCGCCGCCGTCAAAGGTTCGTTTGAAAAAATCCAACCGAAGTGCCACGTTCGCCGAAAGTATCCGAGTCGAGGCCGCCCGATGAGTCTTTGCAAAAATCTGAATGTCGGACTTCTGTTTCCGTTTCGAAATCCGCCCGCGTGGCGCCAAGCCTTCGCCGAGTTCTACGCCGGTCAGCTCGCGCAGACGCGGCAGGCCGAAGAGCTTGGCTACGACGAGATCTGGCTGACTGAGCATCACTTTGCCGAGGACGGTTACTCGCCCGCGATATTGCCGATCGCGTCGGCGGTCGCCGCGATCACGAAACGCATCCGAATCGGCACCTACCTCGTACTGCTGCCGCTCCACAACGCAGTCCGCGTCGCAGAGGACGCGGCCACGATCGATATCATCTCGAATGGCCGCTTTGATTTGGGCGTCGGGCAAGGATACGCGCCCGGTGAGTTCGCCGCCTACGGCGTCGATCGGAAGGCGCGCGCCGGCCGCCTCGAGGAAGGTATCGAGGTGATTCGCGGCGCGTGGACGAAGGACGATTTTTCATTCGACGGGCGCCACTACCAGGTAAAGAACATCCGCCTGATGCCGCGTCCCGTGCAGTCGCCCCATCCTCCGCTCTGGATCGGCGCGGGCGCTCCCAAAGCGATCGAGCGCGCAGGCCGCATGGGATGCAACTTCATGGGACTCGCGAACCCTGCCGCGCAGGAGACCTACGACAACTCTCTTCGAAAGGCCGGGCGCAATCCAAAGGACTTCTCCGCCGCGCAGCTTCATTTCGGTTACATCGGCCGCACGACGGACGAGGCGTGGGTGCACTGCCAGGAGCATCTCCACTACATGCTCAAGTGGTATATGCGATGGCTGTCAGAGTCCGGTGATTTCCTCGGCGCGAACCTGCCCGAGTTGCCTGAAGCATCGAAGCTCCGCGAGGCGCAGGTGATGTTTCCGCTTGCGATCGGCAGTCCCGACGAGGTTGCGGCCAAGCTGAACGCGTCGTTCACGAAAGTTAGAACGACTCATCTCGTGTTCGCGACGCATCTGCCGGGACTCGCGCCGGAGCGGAGCCGCCGTTCGATGGAACTGTTCGCGCGCGAAGTCGCTCCGCAGCTCAAGCTAGTCGCCTGAGTCGAGGTCATCATGGGTGCACTCACTGACAAGTACTGTATCGTCGGCGTGGGCGAGACTCCGCAGATGCGGCCGTCGAATCGTACGACGCTCTCGATGGCTTGCGAAGCCGTCAGCAACGCCATGGCGGACGCGGGGCTCAAGCCGTCCGATATCGACGGTATGACGAGCTACCAGGTCGCGGACTCCACTTCATCGGCGCACGTCGCGACGGCGCTCGGGATGCGGCTCAACTACTGCCTCGACATCGTGGGCGGCGGCTCGAGCACCGAGGCGCTGGTGGCGCACGCGATCGGACTGATCGAAGCGGGCTACGCGAAAACGATCGTATGCTTCCGCTCGATGAACGGGCGCTCGGGGCGCCGGATGGGCGGGCAGATCCCGGGCGGTCCGATTCCGGCGGCAATGGCCGAGGGCGACAACCAGTTCAACATGGGATGGGGCTGGACGACGCCGGCGCAGCGCTTCGGCATGTCCGCGATGCGCTATCTACGCGACACCGGATGCACGACGAAGGCGTTCGCGGAGATTGCCGTAGCGCATCGCTTCCACGCGACGCTCAACCCGAAAGCCATCTACCGTTCGCCGCTCACGATCGAGGACCATCAGCGCTCGCGATGGGTCGTGAAGCCGTTTCGCCTGCTCGACTGCTGCACCGAGACCGACGTGTCCGCCGCGATTATCGTGACGTCGCGCGAGCGCGCCTACGACCTGCGCCATCCTCCCGTGTTCATCATGGGCGGCTACGCGCGCACGATGACCGAGAGTCCGCAGTGGAACTACTCACGGCCGGTGATTCACTACGTCGCCGGCAACTATGGATGGAAGCGCGCGTTCGGGATGGCGGGAATCACTCACAAGGACGTGGATTTCATCTCGTGCTACGACGCGTTCACGTTCACGACGCTGATCCAGCTCGAGGCCAACGGCTTTTGCGGCCAGGGCGAAGCGGGCGAGTTCGTCAAAGGCGGCAGGCTGCAGATCGATCATGAGCTGCCGAGCAATCTCTCGGGCGGGCATCTCTCGGAGGGTTACACGCACGGCGTGCAGATGGTGATCGAGAACGTGCGCCAGTTGCGGCATCGCGCGGATGACGCTTGCCCCGGATGGCGCGAAGGCAAGCACACCTACGATCGCGCCAAGGGTTGCCGCCAGGTGAAAAAGGCGCGCATCTCCTGCGGGATGGCGTGGGGATGGGAAAACATGGCGAGCTGCCTCATCCTGCGCGGCATGGCGGCGTGAGCGCGGAGGTAATTCGATGCCGGTGATAATTGATTATTCGAAGCTCCGCATCCTTCCCGATTCCGACACGCGCGAATGGTGGGAGGCGGCGCGCCAGCGCAAGTACCTGGTGCGGCGATGCAATCGATGCGGCCACAAGTGGTTCCCGCCGAACATCCCGGCGTGTAGCAGTTGCGCATCGATGGACATCGGATGGTTCGAGACGGCGGGGAAGGGCGTAATCCACAGCTACGTGGCGGTGGTGCAGCCGATCGTGGGCGCATTCATCAGCGCGGTGCCCTACGTCGTCGCGGTGATCGAGCTGGACGACTGCAAGGAAGAAGATGGCGCCGTCACGCGCGTCGCCGGCGTGCTGACGAGCGATGAAGAAGAAGTTGCGATCGGCCTGCCGTGCTCGGTGGTGTTCGAGGAGACCAATGATCCGAAGATCGTGATGCCGCGCTGGCAAATCAGCGGCACCGCGGAGAATACGTGGAAGTTCACCGAGTAGGCGATCCTCGCCGGATCGAGTGAGCGCGTAAGAAGCGTCGACTTACGCCGAGTCAGAAAGGGGGGTTCGGGTGCGGCGCTCTTTCGTATTGCTGGTTCTCGCGTTGGCAGTGGTCAGTTGTGCGCAGGCCGTACCAAAGCAACTGTCGGCCGCACCAAAGCAACTGCTCCCTGATCCAGGCAAAGTCTTCATCAAAACACCGGCTTCTCAAGGCGGCGTTAGAGCAATCGTGATGGCAGGCCCTCACCGGCGGCCGCCGACATGCGCATCAGAGTCCTTGTGGCAATCAGTCGCCTGCACAACGAAGAGTTCAACAGAACCCTCTCCGCCCCATGGATCCAAACTCGCCGATGTATGGTCACCAAATAAAGCCGAGCCAACTGAACAGATTTCAGCGGCCAGAAACTGACTTCGATCAGGTCGAGAAGTGGCTAGTTCTTATGGGATCAAAACCCTAAGCGCGGAGGCCGCCCCACTGATCAGCCAGATACGTGTTGAGCGGACGGTTGCTGAGTTTGAGAAGGCGCTGAGTATTACAATCTTTCAGTCAGCAAACGGGATAGGATTCGCCAACACGTCCGATCCTCAAATTCCGGTAAGGTTCGAGGCACTATCACGGGGTTCTTGGGGCGCGATAGTTTAAGCGGCTTTGCTGGTGGGCCAATCATGAGCGTTCAGTAGCATCTCGATCCGGTATGAAAAGAAAAACCGGCCCGAGCATGCGCTCGCGCCGGTTGAATCAGTTTCGATGGCTCCGAGAACTGCTATGACCCCGCGGCGGCGCTGCGCGATTCCTCGCGTCCTTCGGCCTTGATCACCGGCATCACATCCGCCGCGAACAGCTTGAGGCTCCGCTCGGCCTCCTCGTAGGGCATACCGCCGAACTTGAAGACGCCGACGAACTCCGACGCGCCGAGGATGTTGCGGACCTTGCGCAGCACCTCGATGCATCGCTCGGGCGTTCCAATCACCTGCGTATCTGCGAACATCTCGGGGAAGCCACCGGCGGACTTCACCACCTGCGCCATCTGCGCGTGATACTCGTAGCCCTTCGCGGCCTTGAAGTGCTCCGGCTCGTGATACTCATAGTGATTCAGCGCGCTCTCGGCGTAATTCTTCGACCACTTGCGCCCGGCTTCCATCGCCTCGCGCTCGTTCCTCGCGCAATAGACCCAGCAGCCCGCGATGGGCGCCTTCGCTTTGAATCCCGCCCGCGTGCACGAGGCCGCGTACGCGTCGTAGTCCTTGCGATGCTCTTCCCACGGCTTCTGCGGAATCACCAGCATCCCCATCCCAGCCTTGGCCATGATCTCGCCAGTCTCGGGCGACACGATCGCGCCATACATGCGATTGACCAGGTCCTTGTCGATTGGCTGCGGCCGGATACCGATCTCCGGGATCTGGAAGAACTTGCCGTTGAACGAAAACCGCTTTTGCGAGAGTGCGAGTTTGACTATCTCGGCTGCTTCAGCGAATCGCTCGCGCGCTTCGCTCATCGGGACCCGGAAGCCGTCGAACTCGATCCGCCCCGCGCCGCGGCCGAAGCCGAGAGTGAGCGGACGTCCGTTGGCCATGATGTCGAGCATCGAGATCTGTTCAGCGACGCGAATCGGATCGTGCCATGGCAGGACCACGACCATCGTGCCGAGCCCGATACGCTTGGTGTGTCCGCATAGATAGGTGAGGAACTGCAGCACGTCGGGCACCATCGTGTAGGGCGAGAAGTGATGCTCGACGCTCCAGATTGAATCGAAGCCGAGCGGCTCGAACTGCTCGGCGAGCCGTAGGTCCTCGAGGAACACCTCGTGGTCGGGTTGTTGCTCATGAAAGTTCTGAACGAAAACAGCTCCACTGATTTTCATCGCGATGCTCCTCGGCGGCGCGCCGGCCGCCTTTTGTTTTCGTCACAAATTCTTCTCGGCCTGCGAAAGTCCGACTTGTTGCAGGATTTCTTCTGTATGTTCGCCGAGACGCGGCGCGCGGCGCGTGTACGAAAAGTGCGGAGCGCGGCCGTCGCTCGCCACGGTGCCTGGATAGCGCAACGTTCGCCCCAGCTCAGGATGATCGATCTCCGCGAAGGTGTGACGCGCCACGAAATGAGGATCGTTGAGGTTGTCCTCAGGGCGTCGAATCGGCGCCCAGGCGAGCCCGAGTGCCTGGGCGCGATGGAACAGGTCGTCAGCCTTCAAGCCCTCGATGATCTGCACGAGGATGTCGTTACGATAGAGCGCCGCCGCTCCCGCGTCGTCCTTCTCGAGTTGCGTGAACTCCGGAGTGCCGAGCACGTGCGCGATCCCCAACTGGTCCGCCAGTTCGGTGAGCGCCCGCTGTTCGCGAACGAACGGGCTGATGCTCGCGAGCATGTACACACCGTCGGCGCTCTTGGTAAGGCGCGCATGCGTGATGATCGTTGCTGCGTGCCGCGCCGTCTGCCGCATCACGACCTGCCCGCTGTAGATATAAGTGGGAAGCGCGACCTCGGTGCAGGTGTTCACCGCCTCGTGCACCGACACGTCGATAAACTGGCCTTCGCCCGTCAGCTCGCGAAGGTTGATTGCAGCCATGATCGCAATCGCGGCGTACTCGCCGCCGAGGTGGAACGAATGCCACATCGCGGGCGCGATCGGTGGCGTGTCGTACTTGTGCTCCTTATCCGGATCGTACCCGCAGACCGCCATGATTCCGCCGAGTGCCATCTGTACGAGGTCGGTGGTCTTGAGCTCGCGATACGGACCGTCGAGGCCGAAGGGTGTTATCGTGCACGCGATGAGGCGCGGATTTTCCGCGGCGAGCTTCTGCCAGCGCGACAGGCGCGCCGCCACCGGTTCATACTCACCGGAGAGCAACACGATATCCGCGCGTGCCGCGAGTGCCGCGAGCACGCGCTCGGCGTTGGGACCATCAACGTCGAGGACGACGCTCTTCTTGTTCAGGTTGTAGCGCCAGAAGAAGAGACTTTCCTCGGGATCGCGCGCGCTGGATGCGAAGGGTCCGATGCGTCGCGACTCGGCGCCGTCGCGCGGCTCGATCTTGATGACCTCCGCGCCGAGACCCCCGAGCAGCAGCGCCGCGTAGTCGCCCGGCTGCTCGCCGATTTCGAGAATCGTTAAGCCCGCGAGTGAGTTACTCAGGTTGCCGTCGTTCAAATGACGCTTTCCTCTGTGAGCGCTGCAATTTCCGCCTGGCTCAGGCCGACGAGCTCGCCGAATACGAAGTCGTTATCCTCGCCGAGCTTTGGCGCCGCGCGATGCGTCGGGCCGCCGACGTCTGCAGGCGAGCGCGACATCTTCGCGGGGAATCCTTCGACGGGCCACGTGCCGATGTCGCTGTGCGGTAGATCAACGAAGTAGCCGCGTGCCTTGAGTTGCGGGTCGCGATCGAAGCGGTCGGAAGCCTTCTGCACCACGCCAGCAGGAATACCGCGCGCCTGCAGGCGATCCATCAGCTCATAGCGGTCGCAGCCGATCGTGTACGTGGTGAGGTTCGCGTCGAGGTCGTCTTCATTCTGCTTGCGCGATGCGGTGGTCGCAAAGCGCGCATCGAGCGCCCACGCGGGCTTACCCATCTCCTCGACCAGCGCGCGCCACTGCTCATCGGACTGAACCGATATCGCGATCCAGTTGTCCTCGCCGGCGCATCGATAGGCGCCGTGCGGCGACCAGTCGCGATAAGGCATGCGATTCCCGTGGCGCGCGGCCGGCTTGCCCGTCAGCTGATGCTCAAGCGTGGAGGTTCCCGAGAGCATCAGTCCC
>JASHQJ010000247.1 GCA_030037595.1 Candidatus Binataceae bacterium | reverse complement strand
CCTGCCAGTCTGGCAGGGACTATACAGCGAACTGAAGGATCGCAACCTTGAAATAGTCGCGGTCGCGCTCGATACCGCCGGCGCACCAGCCGTGCGTGACTTCATCAAGCCCGCATCAGTCGAACTCCCGCCCTTACTAAAGGACATCATGGGATGGGACGATCGGTTGCTCGCGCGCGCCGCAGTGCCCGAGTATCCGTGCCTGATCGATCAGAAACACATCACCGGCGAACTATACGGTTTCATCAACGTACCGATGGCGACCTGGATCGACGAAGAAGGCCATGTTGTGCGCCCGGCAGAACCATCCGGGGTGAGCGACGGCGTGCGTGCGATGGATCCGGCTACGTTCAAGATTCCCGACCAGGTGGTGGCGGCCGGCAAGCAGTTGCGATCCAGTTACGTTGACGCGATTCGCGATTGGGTCAACAAGGGCACAAAGAGCGAATATGTATTGAGCCCCGAGGAAATCCTTCGCCGCAGCGAGGGACCGGATGCGACTGACGCACTCGCGTCGGCGAACTTCAGGCTCGGACAATACCTGTTCGCCGAAGGTCATCGCGAAGATGCCGCACCCTACTTCGCCAAGGCTCGCGAATTGCACCCGGAGAGCTGGAGCTACAAGCGGCAGACGTGGGAATTGGAGCAAGCCGGCAAGGCTTCCGGTCCTGAATTTTTCGCTGCAGTGCAAGCGCTCGGCGACAAGCACTATTACGCGCCGGTCAAGCTGAAAGCTTCCACCTAGCGCCCGGCTCATCCTCTCAGGCACGCAACGCGGGCAGGACCTCCCCCGCGAATCGTTTCAGCGAGCCCATGGCCAGTTTCGGATCGAGTCCGGGAAGCTGCATCGACAGCACCATCTCGGTCATCGGCGTCTTGGCGATGACGTTTTTGAGCTGCTCGATCACACGATCAGGCGGTCCCAATACGGCTGACTTTCGAAGACCGTCTAGGTTGGAATCGAAGTGACCTCCGGTCGCGATTCCACCTTCGGATAGCCACTTCGCGTAGATGCTCATTTGATATCGGAGGTGCGGCGCGATTTGATTCCACGCCTCTTCTTCGGTGTTCGCGACGAACACCAGCCGGCTGTTAACGATGTTATACTTTGCCGGATCTTTTCCGAGTTCGCGCAGCGCCTCGTGATAGGTTGCGACTTCGCGTGCGCCGAGGTTGCAGGCGAATCCCATATCGAGTTTCGCTGCGCGGCGAATCGCCTCAGGCGCCATCCCACCCCAAAGCAGTTCCGGGTAAGGGCTGCTGAGCGGCTTCGGCAGCACGCGCGCGTCGCGAAATTTGAAATACTTGCCCTCGAAGCTGAAGCGCTCGCCGCTCCAGGCATGCTTCAGGATCTCAACCGTCTCGAGAGTACGTGCGAGCCTCTCCTTGCGCGCGACCTGGAAGACATCGAACTCCTCCAGCCTGTAGCCGAGTCCAATCCCGAGCCTGAGCCGTCCGCCCGAGATCGCGTCGATCAACGCCGTGTCTTCGGCAAGGCGCAGCGGATTGTAGAACGGCGCGAGTATCACGAAGCTGCCGATCGTCGCGCGGCGCGTGCGTGCCGCGATCGCCGCCATCATCGGCATCGCGGCTGCAAGGTAACCGTCGTCGACGAAGTGATGCTCGGTAATCCAGATACTGTCGAAACCCGCCTGATCGAGGAAATCGATTTGCTCGAACATCGCGGGGTAGAACACGCGAGTATTTTCAGTCGGGGATCCGGGCGGCTGCCGAAAATCGAACATGTAACCGAACTTCATCGCCTTCGCCTTCCTAGTACCGTCCGCCCAGCTTGCTGTGATCCCAGCTCACCACCCTGGTCGGCGTGACCTTCAGAATCACGCGCTTGGTCACGATTGAATCAGGAATTGGCACGTCGGTCTCGTACCCGGGATCGCGGCCGCGAATCGCGTTCATCTCGGCGCGCACGGTTTTCGGATCGTCGAGAATTTCGCAATTGCCGCGAATCATGACGCCTCTCAGTTCCGAATACTTGCGACCGGCTTCCGCCATCACCGAGACCTTCGGATTGCGCCGGATGTTGACCACCTTCTGCGCCTTGCCGTAGGAGCTCATGAAGATCGTATTGCCGCGCGCGAGGAAGTTCATCGCGACGAGATGCGGAAAGCCGTCCTTGTCGATCGTAGCCAGCGACACCTTTCTCACTTCGCTCAGGAACTTTGCCTGTTCATCCGGCGTCAGTTTGATTTGTTCACGACGATTCATGCATGAGCTCCGATGAAGTTGATGTTTGCGCGGCCGAAGCGATCCCGTTCGTCACTATGCATGAGGCATCAGAGCCGCAGCAACTCGCGCGCATTACGCCCGAGGATCTTCTCCTCATCTTCTGCGATGAGACCAAGCGCTTTTACTTCTTCCACTGGATGAGCGAGGCCGGCGGGCAGTGGATAGTCACTACCTACTACAAAATGACTTGCGCCATAGGCCCTGACCAGGTGACTGAGCATCGGGCGGCTATGCGCAATTATGTCGAAGTAGAACTGCGATGCGTACGTTGACGGCGGACGCGGAATCGCCTTCGTGCATTCCGGCACGAGCCGATAACCCATGTCGAGCCGTCCTACGAGCGCGGGAAGCGCGCCGCCCGCGTGATAGAGAACAATCCGCAACTTCGGATGACGCTCCAGGACACCGCCGTAAATCAGCAGCGCTGCGGCGAGTCCTGTGTCGTAAAGGTTGCCTACCAGGTTGCCGAGAAAGTAGCGAGCGAGCGCCCCGCTCGGCGCCGCTTCGAACGGATGGATACAGACGACCATCTGGAGCGCATCGGCGGCCTCCCAGAAGACCTCGAAATCAGGCTCGTCAAGTTGCCGCTCGACGACCTTCGGCGGTATTTCGACGCCTCTGAGACCCAGTTTTGCGGCGCGCTCGAGTTCGCGCGCGGCAGCTTCTGGAGCCTGCATCGGCACGGACGCGAGCGGAACAAAGTGAATCGAATCGGCCGCGGCCAGCACCGCCATTGAATCATTGTTAACCTGTGCAATCGCAAGTGCGCGTTCCGCATCCACGTCGGGATACATGAGGAATGGAACGCACGAAACGGCCTGTCGGGTGACGCCCTCGCGGTCCATATCTGCGATTCGAGCGACGGCATTCGAAATCGGACCATCGATCGGCCGCATCGCTTTCTCCTGGATCAGAAAAAAGCGGTGACCCTCACGCTCGACGATTCGCGTCGCGAAGTGCTTCCCCTCGCGCGCAAGAAACGCGATCACTTCGGGCGCAACGAAGTGATTGTGCATATCGATTGTGTCCATCACTTCCCACCTCGATCGCGAACTGACTATTGGACTACAGAATGAAACTTATCTTGCCGTGCGGCCGGAGTGCTTCGTTGTCGAGAATC
>JASHQJ010000246.1 GCA_030037595.1 Candidatus Binataceae bacterium | reverse complement strand
GCTTCCTGATCCGCTGTCCTCGGCGTTCGTCACCGTGAGCGTGGCCGCCAATCCGGCAGTGGCCGCGAACAACACGATGACAACCGCGAGGGTGGCGACTATGATGCCGTCGCAGTTTCTGGTTCCCCTGTCAATTTGTCGGTTCATGAAATCCCCGGATTGCTCTGCCAGTCGTTGACTTGACGTTGTGCTCCCCGGCGCCCTAGGTGCGTTTCGAGATTGCACTTCTCAAAACTCAATGGCAAGACTTATATCTGATTGTAGACGGTCAGTTCTTGAGATTAGTCGCTGCTGCAGATGCAAGGTGGATTGTGCCTCGCTCGGGCGGATCACGAAAGAAAGACCCCGCCCGCACACGATGCAGACGGAGGCTAACTGAGACACCAGGCAGCGACTCGATGGCAGACTCGCAGCGGCATCGGCTCACTTTTCCTTCAGCTGTGTTTTACTGCACCTGAAATATGGAGACGTGGGAAATTCCTCTCCCCTCTTTGCGGCAGCATCAACCATCTCGCGGACTTGTTCGTGCCCGAATTGTTCACACTCTGCCTTCGTGGAGAACACGCGCCCGTACCCATCGATCAAGAGTCCGAGGGATGTCTCGGGGCAGTCACCACCGCACAATTC
Organism: Candidatus Binataceae bacterium; assembly: GCA_030037595.1. GTDB lineage: Bacteria > Desulfobacterota > Binatia > Binatales > Binataceae > JASHPB01. Next base: position 5,462 of record JASHQJ010000246.1, on the reverse strand, counting down.
TTTGGGAGGGTCATCCCGTGAGAGAGCGTGACAGTCCACACAATGACTCCTAGCGCGCAGGTATACCGGAGGCGCATCGGCTCACTTCTCCTTCAACCGCGGATCGTCGCTCGCGATGCATGCGGCGTTGGCCACAGGGTACTGCTTGGCGTTGATATGCGCGTTGAGAAAAGACTGGTCGTCGGCAACTTCCTCACGTTGCTTGAGTGATTGGCGCTCGCTATCGCAATCTTCCTGGATTCGAAACTCCCGAGCTTCACCCAAGACGGTAGGGGGCGCCCCCTTGAACCAAATATCGCGCGGAGGGGAATCACCAATCATGTATGAGACCAAGCAGAAACAATATCTGGAGGCACGAGCACGCTACGAAGCTGCGAGCGGGTGACCAAATTAACGCCCATGACAATGCGGAGTTCAAGCACTTTCGCGGATGGCCTGTGGGGCTACCGGGGGTCACTCAAATCAATCGACAACGCAGCGAGGAGAAGAAGCAGGGCGGTTAACAACGAGGCGTAAACTGAGCCAACAGAATCTACGGGAGTGTGTCCCCGATTTGTATCAGTGCTGGATTTGCAACGGCCCGCAATCCGAGCTTTCTGAAATCTGTCTCTTAACCTGCGCTGATTTGCGATATGTTTACCGTCACGATAGGCCCGATCATTGCTCCATCCCGGCCATGGAACGAACCTTCAACGAAGTATTTCTGACGATCAACTGTTCGTTTACCTCCCACGTCATTGTCTTTGGTTCAGCCGTGGCCGGAGAAAAGCCTTCCGCTCACCGTTTCTCGTTGCGCCGCCATCCGCCTGCCCCCCATTGGCTCATCCTAGCGGCTTCCGTGGCGTGCAACATCTGTCTCGCTCTCGCACCTGGCGGAGCCACATCAACTCATCAATCTCTGGTAACAGATCGTGGTACCGGCATTTGCAGTCAGCATTCGTACAAGGATGGTCAAGGATCCAGCGCAGCCCCGCAGTGATCTGCTGCCGCGTTATCATCCGCTTCTCTTGTTCCGGAAAATTGGTGATGTCGAAGTGAGGCGGAAGCGCGAGCATCAACAGTTCGCCGTGGATCCGCGGCGCTCCCCACAACGGGTTCTCCCTGCTCATCCGGCGGATTAGCTCGCGGATCTCGCAGTGAATCCGGGGCCTACCGCTGCGCCGCCAAGACCTCCGACGCCAGTAGGCGCGGTAGCCTCGTCGATGCCATCGCAGTACGGTCTCCGGCTTTAACGATGACCATGGCATCCAACACCGATGGGAAAAGCCGATACAGCAAGACCAGCATCAAACGATCGATGTTCCTCAGTCGGAGCCGCGTTGGCGCCTTGCGGTTTAGCCCGAGCAGCTGTTGGCGCAAGACCAGGATCTCCGCCTGACGCGAGGCGCGAGCCCCGATTACTGAACGTAGTGCGAGCAAAAAACGAGTCAACAACGCTAACATCGCGCGTTGCAGCGTCACGCGGACGAGGTTTTGATTAGCGACAGCGACTTGGTCGCCGATCCATTTCGAGAGAAATGGCCGGCTTGGCGCGCCGCGTAGCAGAATCGCGACGCCGCCAAGCCGGGACCGCTATTGAAGTGGGATCGATAGATCGGTGATCAAGTCGTTGGCCGGCGTGTCAAACGGATTGTTGCGATAGATCTCTAGCGCCGGTCGATCGTCTGGAACGAATCCGCTCTTCGGCAGCCACTCGCCGTAGAGGCGCTTGAATGCCGCCGGAATCCCGTGATACGACCCGATCAATCGATACGAGGCGTACTTGCCGCCCGGCACTTCCAGCACTTCGATTCCGCCGTCCGCCTTCAGCGGTACATCCCAGATAACGCCAGCGTAGTAGCGAAATGCGCTATCGCCGCCCTCGCCGTCGCCAAAGTAGATGCCGATCGCTTCCTTGGTGCGGCCTGCGATGCCGTGATCGATCTGCCATTGCCATAGGCGGTTGTAGGTATCCTTGAAGTTCTCCGGCCTCATCGCCCCTCGAAGGAGCATCGTCCAGGCTTTGATCGGGCTGCGCTCGACAATCTCGACTTGCATGTTGCTTCCTCCGCGTTTGATTGGTCGCGGACCGACCACCAGCTGCGCCAACTGCATCCCGCGATCTCGAAACTCTCTGGGTGAAACTTTGGTGAGGTTTCGGAACGCGCGCGAGAACGTCTGCACGCTTTCGTACCCGGAGTCCATCGCAACTTCTGTCACCGGTGAATCAGTCGTCGCGAGAAGCAGCGCAGCACGCGCCAGACGAAGCCGACGGGCGGTCTCGATCACGCTCTCACCTACCATCGCGCGATAGATGCGATGGAAGTGGAAGGGGGAGAAGTGCGCGATACGCGCGAGTTCGTCGAGGGTGTGCGGCGCCTCCGGCTCATCCGAGAGTGCCCTGATCACGCGTTCGATACGGGCGCGATAGTCGGTCTCTGTGACCGGTTTCACACCGGGCAACCTAACAAGCACGCCACGGAGATTCTTTGCCGAGCTTGCGAAGTTTCAGCGCCAAGGTGCCGGACTGTAACCCAAGAGCCACCTCGCGATATTCGTTTCTCGCCAACCCCCCATTGGCTCATGCTAGCGGCTTCCGTGGCGTGCAACGTCCGTCTCGCTCTCGCACCTGGCGGAGCCACATCAACACATCAATCTCTGGTAACACATCGTGGTACCGGCATTTGCAGTCAGCATTCGTACAAGGATGGTCAAGGATCCAGCGCACCCTTTGGTGATTTGCTGCCGCGTGATCATACGCTTCTCTTGTTCCGGAAAATTGGCGGTGTCGAAGTGAGGCGGAAGCGTGGGGTCATGTATCTCGACAAGTCGCTCCGCGCCGCCCCCCATTGGCTCATCCTAGCGGCTTCGTGGCGCGCAACGTCCGTCTCGCTCTCGTAGTTGCCTCAGCCACATCGCCATATCGATTTCGGGCAGCACCTCGTGATACCGGCACTTACAGCATGGGTCCGTGCAGGGATGGTCGAGTATCCACCGCAACCCATTGAGTATCTGCTGTCGTGTGATCATCCGCTTTTCTTGTTCCGGAAGATTGGCGGTATCGAAGCGAGGCGGGAGTGGGGGGGTCAAGAGCGTCGCTGGGTGGTTTGGTCTGGTAACGCGGTTTTCAAAGCGTTGGCGGAAGGGACGGCTGGAGTGCCAAGGGTAGACGATGTAGTCGCCAGAGATAAGGCGTTCGGCGCCTTGTATAGAGAATTCGAGATGATGGCGCTGGTAAGGGCCGAAGCGGCGTCTACGGACGCGGAAATCGACGTTGCGCTGGAGCGATGACTGATCGGAGCGGCAGTAGGCTCGGAGCGTGGAGGTCTTTAGGCCGGTCAAATCCGACGTTTCTGCGACTGATAACCAGTTAACCATTCATCTTTGGATACCCGTGATTGGAAGCGGGCGCAACGTGGTTACACGATCGCGCCGTCTGGCTACCCGATCACGCCATCCATCGCCCCAAGTGACGCTCGGGCCAGAATCAGAAGCGCAAATTGTGGAGGTTGTTTCGTAGCCTGAGCTTACCGTCCGGCTGCTCTGGCGCAAGTTTCGCGAGTCGCCGCTTTTCAGCGCGGACTTTCCAGGCCCTCTGGAGATTTGGCCAGCCTAAGGCGGGCCAATACGCCGCTCGTCTCAAGCCATGAGAGCGTGCGCGGGCAGCTCGGGCAGTTTCCGAAGTGAACGGCATGTCGGGGATAATTCCACATCGCAGGAGCGACTTTAAGGCCCTCTTAAATTGATCACGGCTGAAACCGTCTTCAGCCGGACTCGAAGCGCGCGCAAGATGCGTTTCGCGATGAGATGCACCAGTGGACCCCAGGGGCTCGGACTTTTCAAACCCTTCGGTCGCTTAGTCAACGGAAGGTGAAGGTTCCCCGGATCTGAGCAGGTGACCTCGCACCGGGAGAAAGTAGTTTTGACTGTGCCCAAAAACTGTGCCCATCCCGATCGATAGCAGTATAAGTTGGTATCGAACCGCTCTGTCCCGGGCCACGTGGATAACACAATTCCCCCCGTGCTCTTTGCGTACTAAGCGATACGGAACGATACGAGTGAAGACGGCCGTTCCACAACTCACATGCAAGGGGTCGCAGGTCCAAGTCCTGCTGGGTCCACCACTTTTCGCTACCCCTCCCTGCCAGTGCCAGTTCTGGTGCCACCTGCTCGCGAAAAGAAGCCAACCGCTCCACCGCCCCTCGGAGTGCCTCATCCGTGAGGTGCGCGTATCTCTCAGTCATTCGAATCGAATGGTGCCCCATCAACCTCGCGATGGTGTAGAGGTCAACGCCACGGACGGCTAGCCGCGACGCGAATGCATGTCGGAGGTCGTGGAACCTAAAGTCGGGGATGCCTGCACGCCGAAGCGCGGGCACGAAAACTCTGCGATTGAAGTTGCGGTCGTTGTAGTGGAATATGCGCTCGCCGTTTCGCTTCACCTCGGAGAGCAACTGAGTGGCGGATTGTGACAGGGGAAGCCGTTCGTTTCACCTTCTTTCGGGTCACGCACCGTCATGGTTCGCGTCTCGAAATCAACGTCGTCCCATCGCAGACCCAACACCTCCCCCCTCCGCAGACCGGTCATCAGCGCGAACTGAATCAAAGTTCTGTACTTGGCCGGAAGGGCCAGTATCAGTCGCGCTTCTTCGGCTTCGGATAGCGCGCGAACCCGCACGTTGTTCTCCCGCAGTTTACGGACGAACCGCGCGGGGTTCTCGATAACAAGATGTTGGGCAAGACAATCGGTGAAAAATGTCTTCAGGAGAGTGAATTCTCTGTTGACGCTCGCTGGAGCCACCTCCGTCGCACGGCGTTCGATTTCCCGCTCGATGTCATTCCGAGAAATTTGCTCGCAGGTCGCGATTTCCAAATCGCTCGTTCCAGAGCCGCGCGCAATAAAGCCAGAGTCGTTGCGACTTCCAAACCTTACGCCTGCGCGCTACGCACTTGTCCATCGCAGTTTTGAAGGCAACCGAAGACTACTTTGGTCATGCTCCTCACGGACTTGGTTCTTGCGCTTGAGGTAAATTTGCTTCGCGACCGACTTTTGCCCGACCTTCTCACGATGGATTTTCCCATCGGCGCCGGTGTACCTGACCCACCAGACTCCGCTTCCTTTGTCTTGTTCAAAGACGCCCATCAGAAGATGACCTCAGCTGCGCGGCAACGACGGCACTTGAGTCCCGCGACCAACCCGCAACGGCTGCACGTCCGAAGGCACTCCTGCTGAATAGTCTGGTAATCGATGCAGGCCGACATCTGCCCGTTGTCACAGGCCAACCTTACCTCATCGACGTGCGCGAGGGCTGACCGCTGCTGACCCGCACACCCGAACAGCAGCAACGAAAGCAACAACACAACTCCAAGCATGGCCGTTCCCTCCAAACGACCATTCTCGCGGCGTTTCCTCTGCTGCGCATTTTTCGGCCTCAGACCGCAGCTCTCGCTCGACATTGCTCGGCCAATTTGGTTTGAACAGG
>JASHQJ010000245.1 GCA_030037595.1 Candidatus Binataceae bacterium | reverse complement strand
TTCGAACTTCTCGAAGTAGCACGGCATTATTGGTCTAGACTCAACGCTTCACGCCGGGGACGCTTTCGCTTCTTGCAGGTATCAACCGATGAAGTATATGGCAGCCTGGGCGACTTAGGGTTGTTTCGCGAAGATTCCAACTACGCTCCGAACTCCCCGTATGCTGCCTCAAAAGCGTCCGCCGATCACTTTGTGCGGGCCTATCATTCCACCTTCGGGCTACCAACAATGATTTCTAACTGCTCGAACAACTATGGTCTAAACCAGTTTCCGGAGAAGTTGATTCCGCTAACGATCCACAATGCAATCGAGGGTAAGCCATTGCCAATCTATGGTGACGGCCAAAACGTCCGTGATTGGCTTTTTGTCGAAGATCACTGCGAGGCGATCTTGACGATTCTGGCGCAAGGTCGAGTGGGTATGAATTACAATATCGGCGGCGGAAGTGAGCGTACAAATCATCAAGTGGTAACTGCAATTTGCGACATTTTGGAAGAACTGCTTCCAGCGCGCCAGAATCCACGGCTAAAAGCGAGCGCGCACGAAAACTACATCGATCTGATTAAGTTCGTTCCCGATCGTCCGGGGCATGACCGCCGATATGCGATGGACTGTTCCCGCATCGAGCGGGAACTCGGATGGCGTAGCCGTTTTACCTTCGAAAATGGACTTCGCATTACCGTGGAGTGGTACCTGCTTAATCGAGAATGGTGCCAGGCCGTGCAGGAAGGACACTATGACGGCGAAAGGTTGGGGGTTGCCGTTCCGGTCTAATCTAGCAACCGATAACACTCTGGACATGAAAGACCTGACGGGTCGAGAGTTACCAGCAGATTCATTTTAATGGTTCACCAAGTGTTGATTGCCGTGAGTACAATCCTGATTGTACTCACCCTGCCAGGATCGATGGAGCTTGCGATTTTGACTTTCGCGGGCGCCTTGCCTAGGCGTGATCTCCCAAGTCCCCGGATCCGCGCAAGAATCTCGAAGTTAGCGATCGTGATCCCTGCTCATGATGAGGCCGCAACGATTGCGCGAAGTATTCGCAGTGTCGCATCCTGTTTACCGCCGGACTTGGTTGAAACTTCAATCGTCGTTGTCGCGGACAATTGTACCGACGCTACCGCCGATCTAGCTCGCGCGGAAGGGGCTCGGGTCCTCGTGCGGTCAAACCACGTGCAGCGAGGAAAAGGCTTCGCTCTGAATTTTGCCTTCCAGACTCTGCTCGTCGAGCAAATAGACGCAGTTTTGGTCATCGACGCCGACACCGTTGTCGATTCCAATCTCCTCATTGAAGTGGTCCGCCTCTTAAGATCCGGAGCTGATGGCGTGCAATCGCGATATGTCGTTCTTAATCCGGAGGCGTCGCTTCGCACACGATTAATGAACGTCGCCTTTTTGGCGTTTAACGTCCTGCGCGCACGAGGACGCGAACGTCTGGGCTTGTCGGTTGGGATCTTTGGCAATGGATTTGGATTGAGCAGAGCCACGTTGGCAGCCGTGCCCTATGATGCTTACTCAATCGTCGAAGATCTCGAATATCACCTCAACCTCGTTCGGGCCGGAAGAAGGATCCACTTCGCGGATGGTACTTGCGTCCGCGCAGAGATGCCGGCTGCGGCTCAAAGCGCTGCGACGCAACGAGCCCGATGGGAAGGCGGCCGACTACGTACGGCCGTCCAGAGTCTACCGGAACTACTCAGGGAGGCGATTGGTGGCAGGTCGCGACTGCTCGAACCAGCATTCGAGTTGCTTTTGTTGCCACTGGGATTCCATGTCACGCTACTCGGGTTTACCGCGTTAACGTCATTGAGTTTTGCGCGAACTTATGCCCTCTTCGGACTCGCACTGGTCGCCCTCCATATCGTCGTCGGAATCATCGTAGGAGGTGGTAGTTGGCGCGATTTTGCTGCTTTGCTGAGCGCTCCATTCTATGTGGCGTGGAAGCTTATGTCCTTGTCTAAGACCTTGCAATCCGTCACAGGCGTGGCTCCTTGGGTTCGCACTGAGCGCTGAGACTAAAGAAAGCGTGATCCCTTGGCCTGCGTTAGGTTTATCCGTCCATCTCAGATTCTAGGTTCGTTTTTACTTTCCACTTTCCCAGATAGCGTAGATTTGCCTATCGAGCGAGTGTCAACGACGTTATTCTCCGGAGAGTAATTAGTCGTGGGAAGTTGTTGTGAAAGGAAGTCGGTTGGACCTCGGGGACGGCCCAGCGTCTCCGTTTAGTCATGTCGAACCCAACGATTCCTGGCGGCTATTCAGAAGTCGACGGCACACCGGTCGGCGACGAGGTCAAGGAAAACAAGGAAAACCTACCATCATGTCGAAACGTCCGGTCGTTCATTTCGCTGAAACTAGAGACCGAACTCGTTTTGCGCAGGCCAATCTCCCCCTGCTAAGGCGCCGCGCATTGTCGTCCGATGAAACTGGGGCCACGATCACCGAGATTCCGGCCGAACTCGACTCAGATTATTGCATGGAGTTTGACCGTGACGAGTATGCAGCTTTCCTGAGGTCCCCTCTTAAGGTTCGGCAGAAACGCCACACGGCGTGGCAGGGCGGCAGCCGTGCTCGAAGGGCACTCAGGCCCTTGGCTCTCATCCCTAGTCCGACGAGAACCCTTGCGCCGTCTCCGGGGACACTGCCCAAAGTATCGCTAATGGGTGTGCCAATCGATTGCGTTACTGAAAGACAAGTGATCGCCCACGTCATCTCGAGTATTCGAGACCGGCGAGGAGGATGGATCGTGACACCGAACGTTGACCAGTTACGGATTATCAACGAACGGCCCGATCTCATGGCTATTCTGAGCGAAGCAAGCCTGATGGTCGCCGATGGAATGCCACTGGTTTGGGCTAGCCGCCTTAAGGGGACTCGATTGCCAGAAAGGGTATGCGGCGCCGGACTAACGCTGACTCTGACGGCGGCTGCATCGAGAATTGGGGCATCGATCTTTCTATTGGGAGGAAACCCAGGTGATGCAGAAGCCGCGGCCACCGTTCTGAAGAAAGCGAACCCCATTTTGAAAATTGCGGGAACGATGTGCCCACCGCTCGGCTTCGAAACCGACGCGCTCCAGATAACGGAAATCGGGAATGTGTTGCATTCGGCTAAGCCCGATCTCGTCTATGCCTGCTTCGGATTTCCGAAGCAGGAAATTGCGATTCACGCTTTGCGTCACCGATTGCCATCGGCATGGTTCTTGGGCGCGGGCGGAAGCCTGAGTATCGTTTCCGGCAGAACGCGACGTGCACCTCGCTGGATCCAAAGCACCGGAATGGAGTGGCTCTGGCGGCTCGGACTTGAACCTCGTCGTCTCTTCGGACGCTATATAATGAACGATCTGCCTTTCGCGATTCGATTGCTCGCCACTGCCCTCGTGCAGCGCTGAATCTTAAGATTCGGAATAGTCCATACCTCTCGGAATAGTCCATACTCAGCCAACCCTTTGAAACCTTCTCCTCAGCTGAGGCGAAGGTTTGTCATTCTCTGGTTTAAGCCTCTCGGAGGTCGATACGAATATGTTGTCAGCGAGATACTAGATGCTTCTTCAGTTCGAATAAGTCGCTAAAGAAGCAGAAATTGGCGTCGTTGTCGAACCGCGCGCTGCGGAGACAACACTGGCGAATAACTCTAATGGATCGGCATCGAGGCCGAGATGAAACAGCAGGGGCATTCTTGTTCCGAAATCTGATCTGATTTCGGTATCTCGCGCGTAGGCCGATTCCGCGAAAACAACAGTCTCTCGGCGCCTTCGTGCTATTCGCACACCGCATTGGCACTCGCGTGAAACTAATTGCTGCTTAAATTCGGCCAGCATGGCCACCGTCGCAGCGCCAGTAATGAACGTGCGTCGCGTTGTGAGCACAAGCAATCGCCAAGATGGCTTCCTAATTGAGTCCAACCGTTTCCGCGAACGAAGCAGACTGGTAGTTGATCTCATTCACAAAACCCAGAACCCAGACCCTGTCATTCGAACTGCCGTTAACCATTGATTCCCGTCGCCGCGGCAATGCAGACTTCAGTGGTATCGGATCGGCTCTGGATCATCGACGAGTCACCGGTCTTTTGCAGGCCTAAGCGCTCGAGATGAAAGTCAATTTTCATGGCGAGTTCCTCTAAATTAGGACTTTGCAGTAAAGAATCATGGTCGCCAGGCGTGTCCACAATTTCCAGTCCGCGAGCGAACAAACCACCCCATCCAATTTTACCGCCCTGTGGGCCCGAGTCGTGTGCTCGAAATAACACCGCTCGGCTATCCAACTGGTGGTACCGGTAGTTTTTCCGGAGGTTGCGGATGGCATCGAGATAGGGCACGACGCCAACGGGAGGATAGAACCCAATGCGAACTTCTTCATCCGCGGGAGACGAGCGCTTGGCTGATTTGAAAACTCGGGCAAGCCGCGTCAATCTGCTTCTGAGAGCGACTTTTACTCTCAGCTTTTGCCAGAGCGAGAATTCTCGGTGCGCATCCAGCAGTAGGATCATTTCGACGCTGATACCTTCACGCTGGAGTTGGTGCGCGACCTCGAAGGCTAGGACGCCGCCGAAGCAATACCCGACGAGCAGACAGGGACCAGAACGGTGACAGGAGCGAATCAATGCGACATGCGCGGCAGCCAGGCACTGTAGAGACGTCCAGTCGGCCACCCGGTTGAGGCCTGCCTCTTGCCCTGCGGACGGAGAGAATGGAACCACGGTGCCAAACGAGGTGGGTCCTGCCTTCAGAAGCCGTGCCAATCGGCACTGCCCAAAGTCCCCGATTTCCGCCGCGAGAAAGAAGAGCGACCCAGGAGAATTCCCTCGCTCCAGAGGTATCAATTCGCTCTCGCCCTCGGACCCTTTCTTTTCCAGAAGAACTCTCGCCATCGCTTCGATGGTTGGATTGTGGAAAAACACCGGAACTGGGAGCTTGTAGTTGAGCGACTTATGGACCTTGGTGATCAACCGCGTCGCTTGCAACGAGTGGCCGCCTAAAGCAAAGAAATCGTCATGAACGCCGACACGGTTTTGTCCGAGAACTTCGCTCCAAATCTGCGCGAGCGATTCCTCCAGGCGTGTGCGCGGCGCTATGTAACCCTCGCCAGAACTGGCGTGGTGGATATCCGGTGTTGGCAGCGCCCTTCGGTCGAGCTTCCCGTTCTGATTCAACGGCACCTTATCGAGCATTACAAAAACCGCGGGAACCATGTGTTCTGGCAGATTTTGCTTCAGCAACTCGCGTAAATCGTCAACGTGCGGTGGATCGTGTTGATCTTGCGGAACGATGTAGGCTGCCAGTCTTTTATCACCCGCCTGATCCTCCAGTGTCACGACAACGCACTGGTTCACGCGAGGATGTTGTCTCAGCGCGGATTCGATCTCTCCCAGTTCAATTCGGAATCCGCGTATCTTTACTTGCTGGTCGATACGCCCGAGATATTCGATGTCTCCGTTGGTTAAATAGCGCGCCAGATCGCCCGAACGATATAATCGCTCCTCGCCAGTTCCTTTGAACGGATTGGATACGAACTTCGCATTGGTCAGCTCGGGTCGGTTCAGATAACCACGCGCGAGTCCTGCGCCTCCCACACAAATCTCACCGCCGACTCCAATGGGCACATGCTGCAGATTCTGATCCAGAATATGGAGCTGCAGGTCCGGAATCGATCGGCCGATGACCCGGGCTCCCCGAACATCGACTTTCTTCAGCGGACGGTAGGTAACGTGCACCGTCGTCTCTGTAATTCCATACATGTTGACGAGTTGCGGGCAAACATCGCCATGCCGCTCGAACCACTGGGCCAGGCTACTCAACTCTAATGCTTCACCACCAAAAACGACCAACCGCAGTGCCAATTTTTTTGGTTTTGCATCGTCTGTCTCAAGCTCTATCAACTGAAGAAACGCCGACGGCGTCTGATTCAGAACCGTGACTCGTTCACGGCACAGGAGATCGTAGAAATCTTCCGGTGACCGACTTACCAGGTACGGAACAATCACCAACCGCCCGCCGTAGAGCAGCGCGCCCCACATCTCCCAGACCGAAAAATCAAATGCGAAAGAGTGAAAAAGAGTCCATACATCTTGCTTGCTGAAGTGAAACCACTGTTCGGTGGATTGGAAGAGCCGAACAACGTTGTAATGGGCGATCGCAACGCCTTTGGGCTTGCCGGTCGAACCTGACGTGTATATCACATAAGCGAGACTGCAAGGTGTTGCATCGCCACGGAGGTTTTCCACACTCTGCCCTGCAAGATCAACGCGATCCCGATTCAAACAAACTAGTTGTGTATCCTCGGTTCGGACCTTCTCCAAAGATGAATCCTGAACGACGAGGAACCGCGCTCGCGTATCCTCCATCATGAACGCCAGCCGTTCCTGCGGATAAGAAGGATCCAGCGGCACGTAGGCACCTCCGGCCTTCAAAATGCCCAACACCCCCACCATCATCTCGATAGAGCGCTCTACGCAGATTCCCACAAGATCGTTGGCCTTCATCCCTAACTTTTTAAGGTAGTGTGCCAGCTGGTTGGCCCGCTCATTCAATTCCCGATAAGTGACCTCGCTTTCGCCGAACACCAACGCTATGGCGTCGGGAGTTCGCTCTGCTTGCATCTCATAAAGCTGGTGGATGCACTTATCGCGCGGATACGTGAACTCGGTTGCATTCCATTCCAGCAATTGACGGCGCTCCCCATCGGTCAAGAGAGGAAGTTCCATTAGCCGTTGGTCAGGAGCCGTCACGACGCCTTCGAGAAGTGTCTGATAGTGACCGAACATTCGCACGATGCGATCGTGATCGAAAAGATCGCTGTTGTATTCCGCCTCCAGCCAGATCTCGTTCCCGAAGTCAGTCAAGAAGAGTGTCAGGTCGAACTTCGAGGTCCTGGTTTCGCTAAGGAGCGACTCCACTATCAGCCCATCCAGACCGATGAAAGAAAGGTGCTGATCCTGGTCGCGCCAGTTGATCATTACCTGGAATAACGGAGAGTGGCTCAAGCTGCGCTCCGGCCGAAGCCTGCTCACGACCTGATCGAAAGGGACCTCACGGTGACTGTACATCTCCAGTGACGCGCGCTGCACGCGCGCCAGCAACTCGCGAAATGTAATGTCGCCGGAGACCCTGGTTCGCAATGCCTGCGTGTGGACGAGAAAGCCGACGACCGATTGCAGTTCCTGCCGCTCGCGCTCGGCAATCGGAATTCCTAGCAAGATGTCTTCGCTTCCGGTATAGCGGTAAAGCAGCGTTTTAAGGGCAGCGGCAAAGATCGTGAAGAGGCTGGTCTTTTCTTGTCGGCTGCAGTTGTGCAGAGCTTCAGTGATGGCAGCGTTGAACCGGAAGCGCTGCCGAGCGCCGCGGTGGGATTGCACGCTCGGGCGCATTCGATCCGACGGCAATTCTAAAAGCTCGGGTGCGCCACGAAGGTTTTCCTCCCAGAACGCCAGATCGTCGTTGAAATCCTCGCTTTCGACGCGTTGCTGCTGCCAAACCGCATAGTCGCCGTATTGGATCGGCACTTGCTCGAGTTTAAGTGGTTCACCTCGAGAAATTGCGCGATAAGCTGATGACAACTCCCGCCACAGCACACCCTCCGATGCCCAGTCGCACACCATATGGTGCATCATCAGGATGAATACGTGCTCGGTGGGACTGAGGCGGACCAGAGTCGACCGGATTCCTGGTTCCTTCTCCAGATGATAGGGACTCCGTGGTTCGTCGATTAGCAAACGCTCCACCTCGGCCTCCCGCTCCTTCTGGGACATAGCGCTCAGGTCGAGGCGCTTCATCCGCAGCGGCCATTTTTCGTGGACGATTCCGATCGGACGTTCCGCCGCGATCTGGAAGGTAGTCCGCAGAATCTCATGCCGGTCGATGATTACGTTGAGCGCCTGCTCTAATGCCTCGGCTTGGAGCTCGCCCGTCAGCCGCACCGTTTCTGACTCGTTGTATAAAGGGACGCCGGGTGCGAAATCCTCGAAGAACCAGATCCGCTGCTGTCCTGAGCTAAGCGGATAGGGTAAATTCCTCCCTCGTTTTGAAATTGCCCGGGGTTCCTCCTGCACTTCCTGGGGGTGTGATTTTTCCGAGAGACCTGAATTGAGGGTCAACTTTGCCGCGCTAAGCCGCTGCGCGATCACGATAGCTTGCTGGGCCACGGTCGGGTTTTCGAAGAAATCTGACAGCGAAAGCATGACCGGCAGCTTTTGCCGCATGGCCGAAAGGCATCGTATCGCAGTCAGCGAGTCCCCGCCCAGCACGAAGAAATTGGTATCTGGTCCAATTTGTGGCTTGCCGAGGACTTCGATCCAAATTTTTGCGATCATACCCTCAATTCGCGTGTCTGGAGCGACCGGCGCAGAACCCTGAGCAACACGCCCATTCCTATGCGTTGGTTCGGCTACTGCGACTTGTCCTGCCTCATTCAGCAGACGCAGCCGTTGCACTTTTCCGGATGGGCCCTTTGGCAAGTCCGCCACAAAGTGGATTCGAGTCGGCGTCTTAAAGTGGCCCAGTCGGCTTTCGCAAAAAGAGAGCATTTCCCTTTCGTCGCCTTCAACTCCCGATCGCAGCACAGCGAAAGCGACCAAGTCCTCGCCCAGATAATGATCGGGAACTCCCACCACCGCCGCTTCCAAAACCGCGGGATGGGACTCCAGCACTTCGTCGATCTGGCGGGGAGCGATGTTCATCCCGCCCTTTATGATTAGTTCTTTGGAGCGTCCGATGACAAAGAAGTACCCGTCATTGTCCTGATACGCCAGATCGCCAGTGTGCAACCAGCCATTTGCGTCGAGAACAGCTGCGCTCTGCTCGGCGTCCTTGTAATAGCCCTGCGTCACCGCCGCACCGCGAATCAGGACTTCCCCTGGCTCTCCTGCCGGGACATCGACGCCGGCAGGATCAATAATCCTGGTTTCGAACCCCCAAGCCAGGCCGGGAGTCCCGATCTTGTTCTCGCCGGGCGGCAGCGGATTGGAGAAAATGTTACCCGCCTCGCTCGAACCCATAGCCTGAATCAGCAGCAGCTTGAATTTGTCGAGAAACTCTCGCTGCAACGAAGGCGACAGCGGCGCAGAAGACGAACGTATAAAGCGAATTCGGTGGAAAGCGTCTGCCCGACGGTCTGCGTGCGGGTCCTTCCAGTCCAAAAGTTGTGAAATGATCGTTGGCACCACAGCCGACCACGTGCAGCGGTACTCGTCCAGCCAGTCCCAAAACTTACTGACGTTAAAGTGATGCGGCACCACTACGGAGCCACCGCTCAGCAATGTTGGCATCAACGTTACGCATTCCGCGTTGATGTGATACAGCGGAAGCACGAGCAGAGAACGATCTGCTGAAGTGAGGCGGTGAGAGCAAATCGAATTGCGACCATGCGCTAGCAAGGTCGCGTGGGAATGCATTGCAGCTTTGGGCATTCCGACACTGCCCGAGGTGTACATCAACAGCGCCAGTTCGTCCGGCCCTGGTTCAGCGATTAGACTGTTATCACTCGACGCATCTACCTCCGTGGAGAACGCATCGACGTCAGCTCTAATCAACTCCACACGACGGTTTATGCCAGCCAACACCTCACGAAGAAGAGTAACGTATTGTTCCTCGACGAAGACCACCTTGGCGTCGCAATGATCCAAAGTATAGGCGAGTTGTGCGGCTCCCGCACGTACATTGAGCGGCACGACGACCAAACCGCCGTACA